>NZ_JARVSS010000040.1:0-37469 GCF_030209095.1 Pseudomonas sp. lyk4-R2A-8 | reverse complement strand
ATCGGCGTTCTTGTTTCTATGTTTCCCGGGATTCCGTGAAGAACCTTTTTTTTGCCTTGGATTTTTCCGGCGGAGTCAAAGCTCACAGCATGAACGCGTCTCTAATCCCGCTATGAATGAACACGGTCTTACGTCCTCGCCACCCCCGGCACATCCATGTTGATCTTGCGCCAGCACGCTTCAGAGAAACTGTAAGCCGAAAAAGCAATCAGCCCCAGGGCCATCACCATCAAGATCAACCACCCAGCGGGTAGATTCTGGAGCGCATCCAGTGCCTCTTTCATACCGGGTGGGTCCATGGCTTGATAAGTGGAACCGCTGATGGCCAATAACACGGCAATTTCTAAAAACACCACGCCACGGGCGATCAGTCCGAATCGTGAGACGGGGCGCACGTAGCGCATGACATCTTCGTCGGCCTCAAAATATTTTTCGAACGATGCCTTCCAGCCCTTGATGATGTGAGCAATGCCCACTCCGAGCGGAATGAGGGCGATCAGGTACACCAGCATGTTCGAGTGTTCCCATGACAACAGATGGGACAGCCAGTCTTTGGCCTGCCCTGTGGAATTGCCCGAGCTTTTAATGCCGCTTATCAGTAGACCCAGCGCAAAAAACGCCAGAGCGCCATTGACCATCCCCCCGGCAAATAAACCGGTTCGAATCACCAGGCCCTTGAATTCCTTGCCGTGATGATCGACGTCACGGGTAGCCTGCAGCACGCGCCAACACGCGAATGAGAGCAGGCCTGCTACCACAATCCCAATTAAAAAATAGCCGAACGGTTGGCTGAGCACGGCTTCCAGGCTCTTGTGGCTATCCTTGGGTTTGGTCGAATCCTGGGCTGCCAGCAGTGCGAAGATACCGATGATCAGATACAGCACGCCCCGGGCGGCATAGCCTCCTCGAGCAAGTATCACAAGACTGTTTTGCGCTGACATTCGATGGATTCCTGAGATCTGATTCAAGAGCAGACCCTTCTTGCCGGGAGGGGTTCTATCCCGATACGCCCTCAAGCCATCCTTTAAATGCCAGAATCCCCTCACTAGACCGTTCTGGAGAACCCCATGCTTCGCGTATTCGAACAACGGCTCGACCCTTTCCCGCCCGACGAGACTCCCCCGCCTCCGGAAGGCCTGGCGCGATTTTTATGGGCCTGCACCCGTGGTGCCCGTGGTTATATCGTCGTGCTCGCGCTGCTCAGCGCCGGTGTGTCGATTTACGAGGCCTGGCTGTTTTCTTTTCTCGGACAGGTCGTGGACCTGCTGTCGACCTGGCAAGCCGGCGGCGATGCAGCCGGGCAGGAAAGCCGGGTGCTGTGGGGGATCGGTATCGTGCTGGTGACCAGTATCGGCCTGGTTGCGCTGCGCACGATGGTGCAGCACCAGATATTGGCGATCAATCTGCCGTTGCGGCTGCGTTGGGATTTCCATCGACTGATGCTGCGACAGAGCCTTTCCTTTTTCTCCGATGAGTTCTCCGGCCGCGTCACCACTAAGGTAATGCAGACGGCGCTGTCGGTACGCGAGGTGCTGTTCACCCTGATCGAGATGGCGCCTGGAATCGGCGTGTACTTCATCGCGCTTATTACGCTGGCCGGCGGCTTTGATCCCAAATTGATGCTGCCTTTCATTGGCTGGTTGGCGTTATTCGGCCTGGCCATGTGGTACTTCGTGCCACGCCTGGGCAAAGTCGGGCAGGAACAGGCCAATGCGCGGTCATCAATGACCGGGCGCATTTCTGACGCCTACACCAATATCACCACCGTGAAGTTGTTCTCCCACTCAAAGCGTGAGGCGCATTTCGCGCGCGCGGCGATGGAGGATTTCAAGCAGACCGGCTTTCGCCAGATGCGCCTGGTCAGTCAGTTCGAGATCGTCAATCAGGCATTGGTGGTCGCGCTGATCATGGGCGCGGGCGGTTATGCCCTGTGGCTGTGGCACCAAGGCGAAGTCGGCACCGGCGCGGTAGCCGCAATTACCGCCATGGCGCTGCGCGTCAATGGCATGTCGCACTGGATCATGTGGCAGATGACCTCGCTGTTCGAAAATATCGGCACCGTGCAGGATGGCATGCAAACCTTGACCCGCGGGCCCAAGGTGCAGGACGCGCCGGACGCCGCCACGCTGGTCACCAGCGGCGGCGCGGTGACCTTCGACAATGTGAGCTTCAATTACAACGGCGAACGCCAGGTCCTCGACGGCCTGAGCCTGAACATCCGCCCAGGCGAAAAGATCGGCCTGGTAGGGCGTTCCGGCGCCGGTAAATCCACGCTCATCAACCTGTTGTTGCGCTTCTATGACGTGGACAAGGGGCAGATCTGCATCGATGGGCAAAATATCGCGCAGGTCACCCAGGACAGCCTGCGCAGCGCTATCGGCATGGTCACCCAGGACACGTCCCTGCTGCACCGCTCGATTCGCGACAACATCGCCTATGGGCGCCCCGACGCGACCGATGAGCAAATCCGCAGTGCTGCAGCCAGTGCCCAGGCCGACGGTTTCATCAGCCAACTGAGCGATAAGCAAGGTCACTCTGGCTATGACACGCTGGTGGGCGAGCGTGGCATCAAGCTGTCAGGCGGCCAGCGTCAACGGGTCGCCATTGCCCGAGTGATGCTCAAGAACGCTCCGATCCTGCTGCTTGACGAGGCCACCAGCGCGCTGGATTCAGAAGTGGAAGTCGCCATCCAGGAAAGCCTCGATGAAATGATGAAGGGCAAGACCGTCATTGCCATCGCCCATCGGCTGTCCACGATTGCGGCCATGGACAGGCTTATCGTCATGGATAACGGCCGTATCATCGAGCAAGGCACCCACGCTGAACTGCTCAGGAAGAACGGCACGTATGCGCGCTTATGGCACCACCAGAGCGGCGGGTTTCTGGGGGAGGATCAGGGGGTGGCCGAGACCACTGAATAGGCCTGCCCAGCACGCCCCTTCCGAGGGGCCGAACAGCCAGCCATCCGCCGCAAAAAATTTTTTTTGGTCGGCGCTTGAAATTTTTCCCCCTGAACCTACTTAGGTTTTACGCGATGCCGAATACGGGTCGCGTATCAAATCACTTGGAGAAAACTCAGGAGATTTTGCAATGGCTACTACTCTCTCGTTGGCCCCACTGTTCCGCCACTCCGTTGGCTTTGACCGTTTCAACGACCTTTTTGAATCGGCGCTTCGCAGCGAGGCCGGTACCACGTACCCACCCCATAACGTCGAAAAGCACGGTGATGACCACTATCGGATCGTTATCGCAGCTGCCGGCCTGGTGGAGGACGACCTGGAGATCCAGGTAGAAAAAGGTGTGTTGACCGTCGCCGGCGGCAAGCGCGAACACGATGAAAACGTCACCTACTTGCACCAAGGTATCGCCCAGCGCGCGTTCCGCTTGTCGTTCCGCCTGGTCGACCACATCGAAGTGCAGGGCGCGCAGCTCTCCAATGGCTTGTTGAGCATTGATCTGCTCAGAGTCGTGCCGGAGGAAGCCAAGCCTAAGCGTATTGCGATTGGCGGTGCGAGCAAGGCTGACGTGAAGTCGATCAGCGAGCAGTAATACAGCAATGAATAAAGGCGCTCTTCGGAGCGCCTTTATTTTTCGCAACCCACTTCACGCCCAGCGGGCGCCACGGTAGAGGCCGCGACGTCCCACGTCACCAGCAGTTGGCTGATTGCTGCATCGAGTCTTGCATGGGGCACGTTATCCCGCGCCAGGATCGACACCCCCTGCAAAAAACTGTCAAACACGCTCGCCATCACCGCAGCCTCGGTCGTCTGAGGCAACTCGCCATCACGCACAGCCCGTTCCACACACGCCACAATCCCGGCCCTCGTGCGCAACCTCGACTGGCTCAGCGCATTCGCCACCCGCGCGTTCTCCGGGCTTGGCGCGCTCATCACGCCGAGCGCCACCATGCAGCCCTTGGGGTGGCCGTCTTCGCATTGCATGCGTACCGATTGGCGCAGTGCGGTTTCGATGGCTTGGCGCGGCGACAGGGATTCGTCCCACAGGCATTCGGTAACTTGGGCGTAGGTGGCCAGGTAGCGCTGCACGCACTCCTCGAACAATGCTTCTTTAGAGCCGAAGGCGGCGTAAAAACTGGGCGCGGAAATACCGCCGCCCAGTCCGGCCTTGAGCTGGGCCAGGGAAGTGGCGTCATAGCCGTGCTGCCAGAACAGATGCAGGGCCTGTTCCACGGCCTGTTCACGGTCAAAACTACGTGGGCGGCCCATTTGTGCCATGTGACGTCTCCTTTGCAAAACGAGATAAATACTAGTCGATACATAAGTCGTTGACAACGCGTTGCGGTCCCCTGCAACATTTGTATCGATCAGTATCTAAATCCGTTCCACAAGGAGTTTCCCGTGACCCCCTCACTGACGTTATCGGCTTCGTCCGACCGCTTGCCCATCGGCGCCTTGCTCGCGCTGGCGATGACCGGTTTCATCTGCATCGTCACCGAAACCCTGCCCGCCGGCCTGTTGCCGTTGATCAGTGACGGCCTGGAGATTTCGCCGTCGATGGCCGGGCAGATGGTCACCGCGTATGCGCTGGGGTCGGTGCTGGCGGTGATCCCCATGACCATTGCCACTCGCGGCTGGCGCCGGCGCAACGTGTTGCTGCTGACCATCGTCGGCTTCCTGCTGTTCAATTCCATCACCGCGTTGTCGTCCCACTATGGCGTAACGCTGGTGGCGCGCTTTTTCGCCGGGGTGGCGGCGGGGCTGGCCTGGAGCCTGCTGGCTGGTTACGCACGGCGCATGGTCGCGCCGCATCAACAGGGCAGGGCGCTGGCGTTGGCGATGGTGGGTACGCCGATTGCGCTGTCGCTGGGTGTGCCGCTGGGCACCTGGCTCGGTGGCCTGGTGGGCTGGCGCACCACCTTCGGGCTGATGTCGGGCGTGAGCCTGGTGCTGATCGGCTGGGTGTTGGTGAAAGTCCCGGACTTTGCGCCGCAGCCCGCGCATCAACGCCGCTCATTGCGCAAGGTATTGACCACGCCGGGCGTACGCCCGGTGCTGGCGGTGGTGATCAGTTGGATGTTGGCCCACAACATTCTGTACACCTACATTGCTCCATTCGTGACGCCGGCGGGCCTGGCCGAGCGCGTGGACCTGGTGCTGCTGGTCTTCGGCATCGCCGCGTTAGCGGGCATTTGGGTCACGGCCAGACTGGTCGAGCCGTTATTACGCAACACTGTGCTGGTGAGCCTGGCGACGTTCGCGGCGGTAAGCGTGCTATTCGGTTTGCTGGGGCAGGTGCCGCAGGTGATCTACCTCGGCGTGGCGGTATGGGGCCTGAGCTTCGGCGGTGCCGCGACCTTGCTGCAAACCGCCCTGGCGGATGCGGCGGGGGATGGCGCGGATGTGGCGTTGTCGCTGAACGTGGTGGCGTGGAACAGCGCGATCGCGGGCAGCGGCGTGGCAGGTGGGGTGCTGCTGGACACGTGGGGTGTGGCCGCATTTGCGTGGGCGATGCTGCTATTGGTGGGCGTGGCGTTTGCCATTGCCTGGGCGGCCAGCGCCCATGGCTTCAAGCCGGGCGCGCGGGGTGCGGGAAAACCTACATCGCTCGGGCACTAATCTGACATTCGTTAGTCCATAATCCTCGAAATATCATTCACTTGGCCCCGTACGCGGGGCCTGCCGCGTCACTCTCTTTCGAAGATTCAATCCATGCACCTACGCAAAATTGCAGTTGGGCTATCGGCCTTTGTTTTGTTTTCAGCCGGGGCACAGGCTCGTGGCGCGATAGACCTTTACTCCCCTCAGGAACGGCAATTGTCGTTCGACCACTGCGCCGATGTCTTTCCAGGCGCGACGCCGATCAAAACCGCGAGCATCCCCGCCGGCATGAAACCCCTGGCGTTGTGCTCCGACCATTTCGCGGTGCTGTATTCGCAGACCAGCAAGACGCCGCTGGTGGTGGTGGAGCGTCTCAACGCGCGCCAGCTCAAGGACGCGAAAGGCGAAGAACGTACCAACCATTTCTATGCGGACCCGCGCATTCCCAAGGGCGCGCGCGCGGAGCTGAGCGACTACCGTGGCCTGCAACCGGCCATGGATCGTGGCCATCAATCCCCCGCTGCCGATGCACCCGACGCCAAGGCCATGGCCCAGTCGTTTGCGCTGTCGAACATGGTGCCCCAGGACCCCACCAACAACCGCAAGATCTGGAGCAAGGTCGAGGCCGATGTGCGCAAGTTCGCCTTGCGCGCCGGCGGCGACGTGTACGTGTTCACCGGGCCGTTGTTCGACGAGGGCTACGGCACCATCGGTGCCAACCAGGTCTGGGTGCCGACGCGGCTGTTCAAGCTGGTGTACGACGCATCGTCCCAGCGCGCCTGGGCCTACGTGTTGCCCAACGCCGAGACCCGCATTCAAAAGCCCATGGACTACGACGCCTTCGTGAAAAGCACCGGGCTTAAACTGCTGGGTAATCTGCCGGTGTCGGGGTCGGTCGGGCGCACCTGATCAAGCGGCTTACCTGGCTTTTTTCAACGCTTTCAAGCGTTGGGTTGCGCGTTGCACCGCGGCCATTTTTTCGGGGCGTTTCATGCGTTTCCACTTGCGGATCTCGTCCTTGCTGCGCCCGCAGCTGACGCACAGGTCGCCGCTGAGCTGGCAAGTGGAGACGCAGGGGTTTTCGATGTCTTTAGCCAAGATTTCACCTCGCAAAACCGTAAAGGGACGCATCCTGTCAGCGCGATCGCCGCCTCGCTGAAGCTCGACAGCGCCCACAGGTTATACTCACCCGTTCGCAATCACCTCTTCAAACCAACCGAGATACCTCATGAGCACCTCGCTTCCTCTCGCTCCCGCGCGCCGGCCTGTCGCACCGTTGGTGGCCTTTATGATCCTGGTGCTGGGCGCCTTGTTCCTGCAAAGCAGCGTCGACTCGCGCCAGGTGCTGTTGCTGGTGGTCGGCGCCGCACTGGGCCTGACCCTCTACCACGCTGCCTTCGGTTTCACCTCCGCCTGGCGCGTGTTTATCAATGATCGCCGTGGCGCCGGCCTGCGGGCGCAAATGGTGATGCTGGCGCTGGCGGTGCTGCTGTTTTTCCCGGCGCTGGGGGCGGGCACCTTGTTCGGGCAACCGGTGGTCGGGCTGGTGGCGCCGGCCGGGGTGTCGGTGGTGGTTGGCGCGTTTATTTTCGGCATCGGCATGCAGTTGGGCGGCGGGTGCGCCTCGGGCACGTTGTTCACGGTGGGCGGCGGTAATGCACGCATGCTGGTGACCCTGTTGTTCTTTATCTGCGGCTCGCTGATCGCCACGCACCATGTGGATTGGTGGTTTGCGCTGCCGGCGTTCCCGGCGGTGTCCATCGTCAAAAGCTTCGGCGTAATGCCCGCGCTGCTCGCCAGCCTGGCCATGTTTGCGATCATTGCGGCCGTCACCGTGCGCTTGGAAAAACGCCGTCACGGCCAGCTGGAAGCGGGCGTCACGAGCGAACATCACGGCTTGCGTCGCTTCCTGCGCGGGCCTTGGCCATTGGTGTGGGGCGCGATTGGCCTGGCGCTGCTCAACTACGCCACCTTGGCGCTGGCCGGGCGGCCGTGGGGGATTACGTCGGCATTCGCGCTGTGGGGCGCCAAGGTGGCGAGCGGCTTGGGTGTGGACGTGGCCAGCTGGGCGTTCTGGCAAATGCCGGGCAATGCCAAGGCCCTGGCCGCGCCGGTATGGGAAGACATCACCAGCGTCATGGACATCGGCATCGTCCTCGGTGCGCTGCTGGCTGCCGGCCTGGCCGGGCGTTTTGCCCCCAGCCTGAAGATCCCGGCGCGTTCGCTGCTGGCGGCGGTGATCGGCGGGCTGCTGCTCGGCTACGGGTCGCGCCTGGCGTACGGCTGCAACATCGGCGCCTACTTCAGCGGCATCGCGTCGGGCAGCCTGCATGGCTGGGTGTGGCTGGTGGCGGCGTTTATCGGTAACAGCGTGGGTGTGCGCTTGCGGCCGTTTTTCTTTGCGGGCGAGCGGCCCCAGGTGGCGCTGAGCGGTTGCTGAATCAGTCCTCCGGGCAAACGCTTGGCGCCTGTGCGGCCTCGGCCGCCAGCTTTTCCCGCTCGGCCTTGCTGATGTAGCGGTCCTTGCTTTTTGGTGCCAATTTGGCGCTGGCCTTTTTGGCCTTGGCCTTGAACAGCTGTTGCAGTTTTTTCTGGCGATTCATAGGTAGTTACCTGGAGTGTGCAGGCGCGGATGATACCAGCTTCAAAACCCGGCCCCGCTGCCTGGGTCGTTTTTCAGTGCCGATCTGTGCATTGAATCGCCATGCCTTTGGCTGATACTCGGGCCCCGCAACTCCCGAGTATTGAACGCTATAAGGAACACACCATGAGCCTGCACATCCGAACCCAACGCATGACCGTGCCTGCCGTGATTGCCGAAGACGCCCGCGTCAATCTGGAGGCGGGCGCCTTAGTCGAGGGTGTAGCTCAGGCGCACGTGCTGCGCCCAGCTGCCGTGCAGGCTGAACAACTGGCCTGGGGCGATCACGATGCGTTGAGCCAGCAGGCGCTCGAACACCTGCCGCATGTCCACCGGGCGCCTGGCCTCCAGCCAGAAACTCGCGCCGCCCTGGGGTTCGACCACGTGCCACTCGTCGTGCGTTCCGAGCAGGGCTTTCAGGCGCGTCATCCGTTCCCGCAATGCGGCGCGCAGCGTCACCAAGTGCTGGTCGATGCGCCTGGAGGTGAACAGCTTGGCGATTGCTTTCTGTCGGATGGGCGACAGGCGAAACCCGCGCGCCAGGAACAACCGCTGCAACTGAGACCCTTGCGCGCGACACAGCACATAGCCGTAGGGCGCCTCCGCGCCGATCACCTTGTCGAAGGTCGAGAACACCAACAGCTTCTGCGGGTCGGCAAAGTCGCGGTAGCGGGCGGGGCGCGCCTCGAAATACAGCTCGCCGTAGGTGTCGTTTTCGAACAGCCAGATATCCTGCTGCGCCAGCCAGGCGCAGATCTGCTGTTTATCCTGCGCCGGCATCACGCCGCCCTGGGGCGCGTTCACGCTGGATGACAGCACCGCCAGGCGGATCGGCTCTCGCTCCAGCAGCGCCTGGAAGGCGGCCAGGTCGAAGCGCCCGTCCGCGCCGAGGGGCATTTCAATCACGCGGATATCCGCCGCCTGCAATTGGCGCAGCACCGCCCAAGAACACGGCGATTCCACCACCGCCAGCGTGCCGCGCAACCCCAAAGCGCTGAGCGACAGGTCCAGCACGCTGTGCAGGTCCGAGCCGATATACACCTGTTCGGCTTGCCAATAGTTGTGAGTGGATTGGGTGTAGCGCGCGGCCAGCGCCGCACGCAACTCGGGCTCGCCGAATGGCAGGTACAGAGGGGTGAGGGAGCGTGGGTACTGGCGGGCCAGTTCGCGCTCCATCATCAACAAGGGGTTTTCCAACGACAGCAGCATCGCCGGGGCGTCGCTGCTCAGGGCCAGCATGCCCGGCTGGCGGGCATGGGCGAATACCCGGTCGAGCAAATCAGGCGAACCTTCGCGCGCGAACAGCGCCGGCACGGCCCGAGTGAAATAGCCAAGCTTGGGCCTGGCCTGGACACGTCCCTCGTCCTCCAGCAGCGCGTAGGCGTACTTGGTGGTCGACACCGACACCCCCAGGCGCTGTGCCAACTGGCGCAGGGACGGCAGCTTGCGTTCAGCTGTCGAAGGGCTCGCCTCGATCAACTCGACGAGGTAACGGTACACCGCCTGATAGGCGAAAGAAGCGTCGTCGGCGGTATCCATGAGCCCTCGGGTTAGCCAGGCTGGGCCGCCAAGCTATTACTGATGTTGCGCCCCAGCACCAGCACTGTAACAAAACCGCAGCCCACCAGGGCCGTGGCCAGGCTCAACAGCACCGAGCTGCCCAACTGGTCGACGATGCGCCCGCCGAAGAACGAACCCAAGGCAATGATCACCTGGAACAACGCGACAAACAGCGGCATGCCGCGCTCCACATCCTTGGGTGCGACCACAAACATCCAGATACTGGCACAGGCCGGGAAGGCACCGAAGGCGAAGCCCCACAGCCCGATCAGCATGGCGGCGCCGGTCATACCGGTGGCGAAGTGAGGGAACAGCGCGGTGCTGGTGCCGATCATCAGGGCCACCAGCAACAGGGTGTGACGCACACTGCGGTTGGCGGCGAAACCGGCGAAGATATTGCCGAACACCCCGGCCACGCCGAACAGCAACAGCAGCGAACCAATCGTCGGCCCATCGAAGCCGGAACTGTATTTGAAGAACGGCGCGACATAGGTATAGGCCGCAAAATGCGCCAGGCCGATCAACAGCACCGCGATCAACCCGATCCGCGCCTGTGGGTTGATAAACAACGCCGGCAGGTCACTGATGCGAATGGCCTTTTCCGGGGTGAGGCGGGGCAGCAGGAACACCTGCGCCAGCAGCACCGGAACGCCCAGCAGCGCGGTCACCAGAAAGGTCATGCGCCACCCCATCAGGCCGCTGAGCCAGGTGCCCACGGGCACGCCGAGCACGGTGGCCAGGGTCACGCCCATCATAATGATCGAGGTGGCCTTCGCCACGTCCACGCCCCTGGGCGCCAGGCGCCCACTGAGGGCGATGGCCGTGGCCCAGAAACCGCCGATGCTGATCCCCAGCAAGACACGGCCGAACAACAGCAGGCTGAAGTCACTGGCAAAGGCCACGACCGAGTTGGCGATGATCATGATCAGCGTCAGGCCGATCAGCAGGTAGCGTCGGTCCATCGCGCCGATGCTCACCGACAGGAACGGGGCGGCGAGTGCGGCCATGATGCCCGGCAGCGTGACCATCAGCCCGGCGTGGCCGGCGCTGATACCGAGGTCGCCGGCCACGTCGTTGAGCACACCCACCGGCAGAAACTCACTGGTCACCAGGGCGAATGCCCCCACCGCGACCGAGAGAATCGCCAGCCACTGCTGTTTGACGCTTTGTTGATTATGTTCGGGACGGCCGCTGGGGGCCTGAGGGGCGCTTGGCATGGTACTGGGTTCCAAGGGAATGTCGCCTGAGGCCAGGCGAAGGGGAAGAATGGGAGGCGATTATAGGAATCGGGCCTGGCCACCCTATAGGCGAGCGGTTCGATAGTAATCATCAGTGCTATCGATGTGAGGGGGGTGAGCTAGGCGTATGTGATGATCGGTCCCGCGCTGCGCGTTGCAACGATCATTTGATGCACGGTGAGTGAGCAACCTGCGTTGCTTAATTGCGAAACGCGCGCCGCAAAAACTCACTGATCAGCCCCACCACCTGCTGCTGAATTACCGCCCGTGGCCTGGCTCACGTCCCTGGGCCTTTGCCACAACTGCGCGGCGGCGGCGGGGCTGCGGTCTTTGCTGGTGGTCCCAGGATGATTGACCGCCGCCACGATATAGCCCAGCCGCGCCAATGCGCTGGCCAACCACGCCTGATTGCGCCAATTGCCGCCGTAACCGTGGAACAGCACCACCAGCGGATGCTCCCCGGCCACCACCGGCGCGTTCTGCACGGCCGGGGCGCCGACGAACACCACATTGTCGGCGATCAGCTCGGGCACCGCGCCGGTAGCGGCGGGGTATCAGACAGTCAGTTCCAACGGGCGGTTGTTTTGCACATCGGGCAGGGTTGCGGTCTTGAAGTCGACAGGGCTTTGGGCAGCGAAGGCGGGAGTGGCCAGGGATAGCAGGAGCAGGGTGCGCAGTGCGGTTTTCATTGGTGTTATCGTCCTTGAATTAAGCGGCGCAGCATGACCTAAAACAGGCAGTTTTGATAGAGAAGAGGCGGGACTAGGAAGTTACTGACACACTCCTACTTTTAAGTATTACAGAGACGTCCTTCGTGATTTTAGGAAGTGTTTGGCTTTCCTCGGGTAATTATTCATGCAATGTTAGGTGAGCAAATCTCACAGCTTGTTTGGCTGGGTCTTAGGTGTTAATTAATTGCTTTCTGGAGGTGATTATGAAAAGCCTGTTTATGAGCGATTGGATAATAAAGTTTCTGTTTGTCTTATTTGCTGTGTCTGTGGTGCCGTTTGTTGGGGCGGCCTCTGCGCAGGAAAATGCTATATCTAAGTCTGCGGCACCTGGTGCTGTGCTTGTTTTGTCTAATTCTGATACGAGTCCGGGGGTAGGGTTTGCAACGTTCTACGTTAGAAGTTCGGACTTTTCCCCAGGAACGCTTATCGACCCAAAACAGTTGGTGGAAATTCAATGGAGTACAACATACTATCCTGACAGTATCAGGGAGAACGTAAAGCTTTGCTATTCACGACCTTTCAGTTCGGAAGAAACGTGCAGGAATATCTATCCAAACTCCTTCGGGACGCTACATGATTTCAATATACAGGCGTTTGGTAATGGCTCGCGTGTCATTATTT
Organism: Pseudomonas sp. lyk4-R2A-8; assembly: GCF_030209095.1. Lineage (NCBI taxonomy): Bacteria > Pseudomonadati > Pseudomonadota > Gammaproteobacteria > Pseudomonadales > Pseudomonadaceae > Pseudomonas > Pseudomonas sp. lyk4-R2A-8. The sequence goes on along the minus strand of NZ_JARVSS010000040.1, from coordinate 25,120 downwards.
ATCACGAGGTTTACGGTGGTACGCCGCGCTATACTCGCCCGAGTGGCGTTGATTCAGTAACTTTCAAGTACAGGTCCTAAAGCGTAAAAGTGTTCGTTGCTTTTCGCCGATAAGTTATTTATGCAGAAATTATTTTTATGATACGGCAGAGTTGCTGGCCTCCTACTCAGGGAGAAATGCTCATGATTACTGTTAATTCTCATGCATCTTCATTTAATAGTCATGCGCCGATAAATAGTACTGTCGCTGCCACATCCGTGTTGTCGGTTTCGTCTGATAAGGATGAAACCCTCGCAACGGCATCAACGACGCGTGAAGTGACGAACAGTACCGTCTCACTACTGGCTCGCCAATTGAGCGAAGCGGCAATACGCGCTGGAAGCCGCCTGCGTTCGAAGAACGAAGACTCGTTCCACGCGATTACCGGCGACAACTACATCGTCAACAAAGCGCACTACGGTGCAGTGCCTCCCAACACCGATAACCCGGAACTCCTGGCTCGCGCACGGCAGGCTAATGGTTTCGTCGACGGTACTGACAGCAACCCTTTCAAAGGGCTTGCGCGCGATCAGCTGAGCCTGATTGCCGGGGACGATAGCGGTTCTTTCACCCTCAATGAACGGCGTTCAGCGTGGGAAGAGTTGCAAGCAACGGCCCCCAAGTTAGACAACCACTCTGAACCGACACCTGCTAATGGGCGTGACCTCTTGATTACGCGCTTGTACAGGGGGGTTGAACCGCCGGTCGCCTTGCCTCCTGCCACCCGGGAAAACGGCACTCAGAACCATGCCGATTTCCTGAACCGTGAGGATCGAGCCTTGATTTCGGACATGTACGCTTATGCGGCAGCGCAGGGTGCTGATTTGCGTTTCGTTGATCACTTGGCATTTGAAATAGGCACCTATCGTCACTACAGCGATGGCCGTCAACTTGCAGGGAGTAACGTTCGCTATGACGGGGAAGGGTATCAGGTGACGTTCGATTTCAAGCCGGAAGACGCCGCCATTGCTTCAAGCGTCCTGAACGGCACGGCAATCAAAAGCACGCGTTTCGATCAAGGCTTTTTGCAGTACATCCTGCATCCCGCCCAAGGTGCGTTCAGCAACATCGGCGGCGTACCGTTCCTGGAAAAAATGGTGAAAAAATTCTCCAGTGAAGGCGTTGATCAGCCCCCTCTCGGCAGCGAGTTTTCCACCTTAAAGAAAATCAGGATTGAGGACCATATTGTCCAAACCACCAACAAGAACATACGACTGCCGCCCTTCAAACCTGTAGTGGAGAAACTCAATGGCGTCTGGACAGTCACCGAACACGGCAAAGCAGAAGGCTATACGATGGACAAAATCACTGGCCGGCTAATTAAGCCAGTCGAGCCTTCTGATCTTGCTGGTCCGCAGCGCTCAGAGCCTGGCCTTGCCACAGGCGCAGCGCGTGACCGCACCCTGCTTGAGGCCCTTTCAGGCAACCGCGAAACGCCGACCAAGCGTTGGTTCTGGGCCGGCAATGTGTTCAACCTGATCAAAAGTTTAAAACCGTGAAACGGTGCATCAGCCGGGCGCCGCGGTGGCTAGCAGCGAACGAGCGTTACAGCCCTGGCGGCGCGGTTTGCCCCTACGCATGCGTCAGCCCCGTCAACGTATCCGCAATTGTCTTGGTCCGCTGCGCCGTGCCCTCAGTGGCGCGGCTCGACGCTTCCAGCGCATCGAGCATCTCGCGCAGCGCGCCGACCCCGGTGGATTGGTCTTCGATCTGTTGGGCAACGCGCTGGATCTCACTGGACAGCAGGTCAATATCCACGCCGATTTCCGCCGCATTCTTACGGGTGATTTCCGCCAGTTTGCGCACTTCGTCCGCCACCACCGCAAACCCACGGCCCAGGTCACCGGCGCGTGCCGCTTCAATGGCCGCGTTGAGCGCCAGCAGGTTGGTTTGCCCGGCGATCTGTTGAATCACCTGCACGATCGACTGAATACGCAAACTCGACCCCGCCAGCGTACGCGCCCCTTCCACCGCCACATCCGCCTGGCTGGACAAGCCTTCCACCGTGGACCCGGCCTGGGCCGACACCGCGTTCTGCTGGTCGATGGTCCCCACCAATTCATCCATCGACGCGTGCAACTCGCCCGAGTAATGCTTGAGCTGCGCTGCGATGTCTTCCTGCTGGCGCTCCGCCTGGGCCAGCACCATGCCCAAGTCCGCCAGCCCCTCGAACACCGGCAGGATATTGCGATCCAGCCCGCGGGTATTAAGGGTGTTGGCAAAGTCATTGTTTTTGAACGCGGCAATCTGCTTGACCACTACATGGTTCAATCCCGCCAGCTTCTTCACCTGCCGACGTAAGAAAAATGCCTTGAACTCGCCGTAATGGGCGATGAAATTGTCCACGTACTCGTCACTGAAACTTGCGCCTTTGCCCACCCGGAAAAAGAAAATCGCCGTCAGTGTCTGGTTAAGGTTCAAACCCAGAATTTCGCCAAAGGTGGAGAACCCCGCCAGCGGCACATCGCCGAACGTGCCGGCCATGCTGCCCAGTTCGGCGCCATTGTTCAGCCGCCGCAAGATGCAGTCATTCAAGATGCCCGCCACCGGTTGGCCGCCCTTGCCGCGTAGGAATTGTTCATAGTCCCGGCGCGTCGCCTCGCGCAATGGTGTACGCCGCACCATCACCAACTCTTCGCCCGGCGCCACGTCGCAGAACAGCTGCACGATCTGCTGCTCATAGTCGATGCGCGCGATGGAGCGCACAAACAACTCACTGCCCACGCGGATGGCAAACGAATAATCCGCCAGCTTCGGCTCCAGCGCCTGGGGCGTGCAATTGAAGGCATCACACAACGCCTGCACCATGCTCTTGATGTTGCCCGCGCTGTCGATGACCTGGTCAATGGTGCGGTCCTCCACCGAAGCAGTCAGCACGCTGAAGGTCAAATCCGCCGGTTTAAAGTTCTGGCTCTTGAACACCCCAAATCGCACATGCTCCGCCGTCTTCAGGAACACAATCTGTGCATGGTTCTGATAGCTGCGCTGGCCGTCATGAATCAGCGTCTTCTGGAAATCCGACTTACCCCCGGCCGATCCCCCTACAAACAAACACGGGAACCGCCCCGACTCATACAACGCCTCCATAAAAAACGACTCCGACGCCGACAGCCCATCGAACACCACATACGCCAGCGTATCGCGATGATCGATCGACGTGCGCACCTGCACACGCTTGATATTGGCCACCAACTTGGCAATTCGCTCCTGCATGCCCAGGCGCTTGCCACCGCTGCGAATGTCCTCGCACTCCAACGGCACCATCACCACCTCGGCCGAGGCGATCACACTGTCGTCGAACAACTGCAACACAATCCGATCCCAGCGCTCGCCGGTGGCGCAATACAGCGAATTGGGCGCATTGCAGAGCTCGCCGGAGGTGGTGCAGAGGCTGATCGTGGCGTGCGGGAACCGGCGTTTGAGCTTGGCGGCGATGGCGTCGATGTCCAGATGCGGCGAGATGAAACCGGTGATCAGCGTGGGCGTGATGCGCTGGGCGGCTAAAGCGGCGTCCAGGTCGCTGGCGGTACAGGTGAGGGTGGTGGTGCCTTGGCGAGCGGGCCGGGATTTTTTCAGAAGGGCGAGTGGATTCATGGGGTGGGGCTCGGTCGAATGGGGATGCGGGGGGCATGCGGTTAGTAGGGTTATCGGCGGGTTGGGTGGGGGCTGGAGGGCGAGGCGGTGGGGTGCGACGGAAGGACGCGGTGAGGGGGCTTTCGGCCGAAAGCGGACCGCCGGCGCGGTTCTGGTTCAGCCCGATAGTCAAGGCTCACAGCATGCGACTGTATATCTAAAGTCATTCTGGCTTATTGCTTACACCTATATCCCTATAGGCCCCTTCTCGCGGTCCAGTTCACTGGGGGGTATTGAAGACCCTCTAAGCTCCAGCGGGAGCATGCTCCCTCGCCACAGGGGAACATTAAAGTCATAAGACTTGTATTGGCCGCTGGGTAATTGGCATAGTGCTGCCACTCCCCAACTGACCCGGCGCCAAGGACTAAGTCAGCCAGAAGCTGACGGAAGTTCAGGGCCTTGCCAGGTTGCTTGTTCCAAGGATCTGGACATTTAACCCATGAAAACATACGCAGCGCTGGCCTTTGCGCTCACCGCCCTGTGCAGCCCCCTCCACGCGGCGAGCTGGCAGATTTGCCGGCTGGACGTGCAGATCGTCAACGTCTTGAAACAACCGTACCCGCAGCTGCAGGGGCGGATCCTCAAGGTCGCCCCGACCTCCCAAACCACGCAATGTCCTCAGCAAGGCTCGACGCTCACCTTCACCCCGGAAACCACCGATTACCAGAACACCCTCCCGCGTCGGCAATGGCCTCGAAAAGGCCAGTCGGTGCAGATTGACTACCGGTATCTGGATGGAATTTGCAAGGGCGACGGCCACCCGCATCCGTGTCGCATCGAGCACTACCCACTCATGGGGCGCTAATCGGGCGTCACTCGCTCACGCAGCCTTCGCAGCAACCCATCGCATGGATATGCCCAGCGCTCCTTCGCGCGGAATGCGTGGCGCTGTAGCATCATGAATTCTGGCAGCGATCCAGCTCTAAGGACGATTGATGGCTATTAACTTTGAACCCAATATAGGGCAGATCTTGGAGTGTAATTACGGCGACTATCAGTACGATGAAAACGCCATGGCTATCACTAGAGGGACTCAAGCGTACTGGCTGCCTATCAGCCATTCCAGCTCGGCCTGTCCGATCAGAAAGTCAGTTATCGGCTAATAGCAGCCACTCGTAAACGGTAGTCCCGCATCGCATCAGGCAACCGTCGATCATTCTCGCGGAGTCTGGACGTTCGAATTTTCAATGCTCGCGAGAAAATTGCAGGTATCCCGATTAGAACGCAGACAAACCACGCGGCAAGCTGGTGGCGCTGTTGCAACAAGTTGCCGCATCTTTTCTCGAGCTGATTTTTTCGTCCGCCACATGAATCTAAAAAACTCCGGCAGGTTCATCAGCAGTTCGGGGCAGTTCTCAGGCAAGTCAGGCCGAGACTGACCGCGTTGGAGCAGGGTTCTGCGCAGTACGCGTAAGAATCGAAGCGTCGCCGAACGATCAATCCATATCAAGAGGTCTGCACGGGCCAGCCGGTTGTCCCAAGTGGCTGAATGGCCGCCTTCGAATATCCAACAATCTCGGGCCTCTACATCGAGACAAAGCTGTGTCTTCTCGTCCGGACTTCGCTCGATCCACCCTGGCTGCCAGTGAATAGTGTCGATATGAATGACCGGCAAACCTGTGCGCTGACCAAGCTCACGCGCCAAAGTGCTTTTGCCTGACCCAGGTTGACCAACAATCATCACCCGTTGCATCGAAGCTCCTTCTCACTATGCCAGCTGATTTTCCGGGGCGGCGATTTTACGTCAAGACCGATCTCGGTCAACAAAAAGCGGTCAGTATGACAGGCAGCTTCTGGCCCAGAGTGTGTAAAAACGCTCATGGGCATCATTTTTTGGAGTATCGACGTTCGTTGGCTGAGCGATCGCATGGTCAGCGTCACGGCTTGCATCGGTAACGACCTGGAGTACGCCAACGCTGTTTTACAGCCTCTCGGATGCCAAAACCGGCGTTTTTTTAGCTCGACAGCGCCTTCATCAAACCGTTGGCACCGATGACTTTCATGACCCGTTTCAAGTTGTAGGCGAGCACATTCAAGCTCATCTCGGCGCTCACCCCTGCGAGCTTTCGGGTCAGGAAGTGCGTCGCCCCCATCCATTGTTTGAGCGTCCCGAAGGGATGCTCAACAGTTCGTTTTCGGACTCGCATCATCTCCGGCGCGTTGCGCAACCGGTTCTGCATTTCTTCCAGTACCGCTTCATGTTCCCAGCGCCGAACTCGTCGTTCCGTGCTCGGTGTGCACTGCGATTTCAAGGCGCAGCCCTGGCATTTCGAACTCCAGTAACGGTGCAGCTTCAGGCCTTTTTCAACGTTGGTATAGCGCCAAATGAGCGCTTCTCCAGCCGGACAAATATATTCGTTCTTGGCCGTGTCATAGATGAAGGCATCGTTATTGAAGCGCCCGTCAGCCTTGGCTCCAGAGGTCATCGGCTTGGGCACAAAAGCGGTGATGTCTGCATCATGACAAGCGAGGATTTCTTCGCTTTTAAAGTAACCTCGGTCAGCCACTACCGACAGCGTTTCTAGCGCCATCGCGTCGCGGGCCTGCTTGGCCATCGAGCTAAGTTGATCACGATCGGAACCGACGTTGGTCACCTCATGTGCGACGATCAAATGGTGCTGCGTATCGACCGCTGTCTGGACGTTGTAACCGACGATACCGATGCCGCGCGTCATCATGGAGCGGGCGTCTGGATCGGTCAGTGAAACCTGTTTATCCGGCGATTCGTTGAGCTGGATTTCAATCGCTTGAAGCTCTTTCATTTGCGTTTTCAGCTTGGCGATTTTCTCTTCCAGCCGCACGGCTTTTGGCTTGGAAGCTGTGGGTTCTTGCCGATCGGCAGTATCGAGCGCCGTCAGGTAACGGTTGATGCTCGATTCAATTTCTTCCATTCGCCGCTTCAGTTTGGCGCTGGTGAAATTGCGGTCGCGATTGTTGACTGCCTTGAATTTGCTGCCGTCGATGGCCACCAGATTTTCTCCGAACAGTCCCAACTGCTGGCACAGTACAACGAACTGGCGACAGACGCCTCGGATGGCCTTGCTGTTGTCTTTTCGGAAGTTGGCAATGGTCTTGAAGTCTGGCATCAAACGCCCGGTCAACCACATGAGCTCGACGTTGCGTTGAGCTTCTCGCTCCAAACGTCGGCTCGACTGGATGCGGTTGAGATAGCCGTAGATATAGATCTTCAGCAAGATCGCGGGGTGGTAAGCAGGCCGGCCAGTATCGGCTGGAATGGCACCTTCAAAACCCAGATTGACTAGGTTGAGTTCGTCGACGAAAACGTCGACTACACGCACCGGATTGGTATCGCTGACGTAATCGTCGAGGCTCTCGGGGAGCAAGGTGCTTTGACCGCGATACTCGCCTTGAATGAAGCGCTTCATCGGCAACTCCTGCGTTAAAATCCCCAGCGATCATACACGCGATGACAATTATGAAAGCCCCGAGAATGACTAAGACACACGCCCCTCACCGGGCTCAAAAGCTCGTGGAACTTGGCTGGACTGTTAAACATGAATTCAAGGCTGACAACGAAACGTACGAGTGGTATCTGGAATGGGAGCACGTTGAAGAGCCTCCATTGCTTTCCTCGCAAGATAATTGGGATAAACCCAGCCACTACCGCCCTTGTGACTGATTCAATATGGCAGATTTAACGTTGCAGATCTAAGCACGATAGATGCGTTTTTACACAGTCTCGGCCGATAGCTGCCGCTCACGAACAGCCACTTTCGGCCAAAAGCAGCCTTTCGCATTCGTCAGTCGTCGGGCAAAAGCTTCTTGCCGAGACGGGTTTCAAGCATGGGTCACCGCAGTGGCCATATGATACTATTAGGCAATTGATGAATTTGATTTGCACCGTCGGCAGATTGCAAATACAGGGTTAGACATGGACGCACATGAGCTATACAGTTTTCTGAGAGATCCGCAGCTGCTTGAGCTAATTGAACTAAATAAAATTTCAAATAACATTTTCGATATTGTTAAGCTCGGCGAAAATCAAAATTCGAGTATGCTTGCATGGTGCATGAATCCCAATGAAGGCCATGCACAAGGTGATGCGGTGATACGTGACTTTCTCGAAAGCGCATACGCAGCTAGCGAGGGTTGCACCTACGACAATAAGAAGTTTTTCGCCGAATGGACACCTGGGCGAATTAGAACTACAAGTTTCGGCGCCGCGTTTGTGACGCGCGAGCTAAGTATCAAAGTGGACGATGGTACTGCAAACGGCCGGCTTGACTTATTTTTGGTCGACCCCCAAAACAAAATCCTTATCACTATAGAAAACAAGGTAAAGGCGTCGCTTAATGCTGCCCAACTTGAAAAGTATGTGGCCGCAGTCAAAGCTCAGCTATCCTCTCGAAAGGTTTTCTCTGAGTATCACCTTGCTTTCATTGTACTAGACAAAGACTTGGAGGCTTATACAGAACAACAGCTCGGCGCATTGGGTAAGCGATGGGCTTTAATGGATTATAAATGGCTAGAGCTGTCTGCTAATCGAGCACGGCACAACCTTACTCGGGGAAATCAAGCAGCACAAATGCTTGCAGCCTACTGTCAGAGTGTCACAAATTGGGAAGATCCAGCGAGAAAGGAAATCGCCGAAATAATGGCGGATTTAGCACTTTCTCACCCAACCGTTATAGAGTGCCTTCGTAAGCTTAGCGGAACCGCGATGGATCGCTGGGTTTCATCAACGCTGGAGGGGCATGAAGGTGAATTGACCCTCTTCTTGGCCCAACACAAAGTGGTCTGCCAAAAGCTAATAAGCATTAAAGGTGTGGCTAGCATCCTGCCGAAGCTAAAAAAAGCGATGCCGTCGTTACCTGTGGGCTGTATTGAAGAAGGTGGTTATTGGTTTGTCATAAAGCCTCCATCGGCCCAGAAAATTGAACGGGAAGACCATTGGGCGATTTATATTGATCTATATCGCCTAAATCAAATTTCAACAGCTAAATCTCCTAAATTCAATGTAAAACTCGTTTGGGTGAAAAGTGCCTTCGATCCATCTACATGCTCTGAAGTTGCATTGCGCGATTACTTTGAGCCTGAATTCAAAGAGCTTGGCAAGCGCGCCAGTTCGGATAGAAGGCGCATCATGCTGGCTGAGCATGTTACGCCCACTGAGGCCATAGCTGTGGCCGCGGAAACCATTGAAAGACTAGAACAAAGACTCAAGGAATATCTTAAGGCACCATGAGCGTCTAAAGTCGCATGTCGTGACCGGAGGCACCCAGCCAATTTCTGCCGGTGACGACCGACTGTAATGCACCAAGGTTACGTGTCTTTGAATGCTTACGATTTTAGAAGAGAGCAGCTATGGAAGCAGCTATGGAAAGTGCACCGTCAGAAGAATATACAGAAGACAATCTTTTTTATTGTAGGGTCGATACGTTTCGTGCAACCAAAGATTATTTGCAAGGAGGCTTGTGCGTAAGATTCATAGGTATAGAGGCCGCGAACCGAAATATTTTGAATCATGATGAGGGTGTCGAGACATTTATTGTGGATGTTGACCTCTGGAAATTTGCAGAGATTCTTCACAAACGAAATCCTAATAGAGATACTCGGCATTTTATATATGCTTTCGAGAGCCTCCCAGAGCAACACAATCGATGGTATGCATTACGCATCGAACCGAGTAATTATGCGCGAAACTACCTCTACTCAACATTTTCGGAGGATCCACCTAGATATTTTGAAATAAAAGAGCTTGGAGTTGTTGAGGAGCCAGAGTTGGACGTCAGGCCACCAAGCCAGTCGCTTTCCTCTATAAGAGCATCTCTGATCTCGTCCGGACAATGGATTGTGGATAACCCGCAAACCGCTTTATTGGATCTGCGCTTGGAAGATAAATATTTCGGTGGCGACTTCGTATTAGAGTCATTTCATGTAGGTCAGGGAATGTGCTCAATAGTTCACGACGGCACGTGGGGAATGCTTCTTGATATGGGGGCAGGAAAACCGGTCCTTCGGCCTAAATACCCTAAATTGAGTAACGATCTACACCTTGTGACAGACAAATTGAAGGAGCTAAACCTCCTAATGTCGCACTTTGATTCTGATCATTGGAGAATTCTAGCGTGGGATACGAAGCTGAGGAATAAAATTAAAAACATCTACGTACCTTCAGGGGATCGGCCACCAGTTTTCAATGACAAAAATATAAAGAAAAAAATTGTTCAAGTAAGTGACACCTTCATAAGGCTTGCCGCAGACGCTTTTCTTCGCATTTATCGGAGCGATCCTAGCCACTCAGACAGCAATGGCCAATGCTTGGTTACTACGTTCTACAAAGGCGGCAAGCTTGCCTTAGCCCCAGGTGATTACGCTTATCATCGGTTTGCTACCGATGCCAATACGGGCATTCAGGAACTGCTCAGCGAGATCTACAGTGCGGTAATTGTTCCCCATCACGGGGATTTAGCAAGCGCGAGGTCTGTTGTTGACTGTGTGCCCGGATCTCCCGCGTTCTTCTCTGCCGGGACACACCAAGGATATAACCACCCGACTACAGCATCTGTGGACGAGCACCTTCTGAAGAATTTCATCGCTATTGAGAAGAACACAGAAGAAAATATAGTGCGTAAGCTGCTGATGTGATGGGGGTTATGGTCGTGAAGCGGTCTGGACAAAACCGATGCAAATGGCTGGTCAGATCGAATGAAAATAGGTGGGCAAGTCAGTGCAAATTTCACCGTAGACAATCAATACAGCAAAATCGCCATCTACCCGAAACTTTCTTAAGTCGAATCGACCTGATGAACGAGGGCAATACCCTGGCCGTCGAGAAACTCTAATGCTGCGAGTTCGCCAGGACGCACGACCATCTGCCGGACGGGCGTTGGCTGGCACTCGGCAAAATTGGCCCGCAGCGCGATTTCATGGCCGTGATCCGATCCTTCGCCGAACCAACCACCTTCTGATATGAAAAAACCCCATGACTGGGCTTTTTTACTTACACCCCTTCGGGATGAAGTCGACAGGATAGGTAATCAGGAAAATCGATTTCATAGGAGGAGTGAGTTGGACCGGATAGCATCAATAGCTTGCCATCTGTGAAACGCCCAAATTCTTCAGCGGTTAATTCAGACTTTGCCGCGATTGCGATTGTCCAGGTGTGTTTTTGATGAATGTTAAGGGTTAATTGCAAATATTCCCCTGCTGGCATGATCAGTAAGGACACTGCACCAAGGTCGCAGGTGAAATTTTTGAGAGTTTCGTCGACTGGCGCGTTGGAAGGGCGTGCCCCAGGAATATCTGGAGCCTCCCCCTCCCCACGATGCCATAGTCCCGCATGCAGTAATTTCGCATAATCGGTTTCGAGATACCCTTCGCCGAACTCGCAATACGCCACGGCCAATGCGAGTTTACACATAAAACGGGTATCAAACTCCGAATTAAACGGCACGGCTCCTTCTATGGTTTCCCCTGAAAATACGTTGTTCCATATCCATTCAATGGCTGTGGAGTCAGCCTCGTCGGGAGGCGAAAAGCCGTAATCAGCCAGTGATATCCCGTCGACCGTGGTGCCTGAGATTTTTCTCACCTTCCGACGCTTGAACGACTCTTTGAATTCTAACAATGAGCGATTCGGATCGGCGTTTTCATTGAAAAAATAGTATGCCCTCGCATTCGCCGATGCCTGCTTTAAAGCGATGGGGTTGCCGCCCATGTACCAGTAGCGTTCTTCGTCAACGGGACGGATCAGGATAACGTGCTCGGCCTGAGATCCAGTCCACCATTCACAGACTTCGGTTTCGAGTAGCCCCGGGATGTCGAGATGGATAATGCCTGTGCACACCAAGGGAGGTACGACTTTGTCGTTTGTTTTGGAAAGGTGTCGGGCGGCCTCACCCAAGGCGATAGAGGGTAACCATGACTTTTCGAAGCTCGCATCGACGTGCAACCCCAAGCTGCTGTTGCACTTACGACATGCCGCTCGGACTTTGTAGCGTTGGGGGGTCTGTGCACCGCCCAAGCTCTGAGGAATCGCATGCTCCAAGGTCATGTCGCTCGCAGGCTTCAATATCCAGCAATACATACACTTGGTTTCGGGTTGTACTTCGGAGGGGACCTGCAAATTGTCCAACGCGTACTCCTCAAGGATAAGGGGCTTATTGATGGTTCGGAGGTGTTTCCCGCAACCAGCGCTTTCTTGTTTGAAGGATGCACTAACCGAGCAGGGCCACCAAGCCTCCTCTGCATCGGGTCCGGTTATAGTCACAAAGAAACACTGGTGAGGTGGTCGCATTTACGCACAGATAGATGCGACTTGTACGCAGGGGCAAACCGCTCTGTGCCCGCACAATCGACTTAAGGAGACGATCCTAGCTCCCCCACTGCTGGTTGCTCAGCCCCCGCACCTCCCACAGGTGGGCTACAACACTGCGCACCCGTGCGCCGCCAGACCTAGTGGGCGGTGTCCTCTGTGTCACCGGTGGAATATGACAGCAGAGGTGGGCGTGTTTGTGCAGACCTACGTCACACGCGGGACTGACGCTTGGGTATAGGCTTTTTACTGAACGAGATTCGGGAAAGCGGAATAAGTCGAGCGTCCGCTTTTGGCCGGAAGCAGCCAATCACACCTCGGATTAAGTCAGGTTAGAAGCAAATCTATTTATTCCCAAAAGAAAACCGCCGAGTCTTCATAAAATAAGTCACGAAGACTCAGGGTTCTATCGAGCCGATGGTTAGCTGCCTGCTCCAGCCCCCTCCCGCGCCATCAATTTATCGACCAACAACACCCCCAGTTCACTCAGCTGATGAATCGCCAACGCCACATCCCGCTGCTTTCCTGTCAATTCATCCGACAGGTCAAGCAGCAACGCGGTGACCGACGAAAAGGTTTCATAGCTATTGACGAGCAGCACTTCGCTGCTGGCATCGTCAGCAACGTTGAATAGCGTGGTCGAAGGTGGAGGAGGCGGTTGTGGCGGTTCGGCGCCCGCGTTGAGGTAGTGATCAATCGCACGATGCGCCGCCTGATTCAGTTTCAGGTCAGGACTGTTCGGAGGGTTAGGCGTGACTTTGTACATAACGGAATTTCCCTGTCAGGGCCGACACCGTTTCGCTACTAAACGAAAGGGTGGCAGCTGTACGCAGGTTAGTAGACCGGGGAATTCCGCAAAGCCGGCGCACCCGAAGGTGCCCTGCGCACAGCCACCATCAAGCACAGACCGGAAGTCTGGTGGATGAAGCTTGTGCACTAAGCGAAATTCGACCACGGGCTACTAAACCCGATCACTGAGTTGTCAGCGACCGGGCCACCTTAGAGACGCTCACTCAAGCGCACAAGCCGGCGGATTCTGACGCAACTGTAGGCAACGGAGCAAGGCGCACAGGCTGCTTGTAGGACTTGTACCGGTGATGCAGCACGCCAGGGGCCGTCATGTATCTCGCGTCGCAAGCTTCACGCCCTGATGGGGTCAAACATGAATTCATGCAACGCCCAGGCAAGCGCTTGGACTCTCACACAGGGTGCCGAACTCGGTTGGTATCTCTTGATGGCGGACACCCAAACTGACGGCTGTATTCCCGGCTGAATTGCGAAGGGCTTTCGTAGCCTACTCGATAGCAGGCACTCGCCACATCCAGCCCTTCGCCGGGCAACAGGCGGCGGGCTTCCTGCAGGCGCAGTTGTTTTTGATACTGCAGCGGACTCATGGCCGTCACTGCCTTGAAACGATGATGCAATGTAGAACTGCCCGGATTGGCTATGCCATTGAACAGCCCGACGATGTGGATGTAAGTGAGATTGTGGTGCGTCCCACCGCCAGCCCACACTGATCAGCGTTGGTAGCAAGGTATACCTGGGTTCGGAGGCAGTTGCCCATGAGCGGCTGCCCTCGGCTCAGCGCGTGTAAAAAACCGGAACTTCTGAACGCTGTGTGAAACTCTTATCTCAATGGAGGTGGACCCCATAAGCGTCCTGACTCGTTTCCCTGATGACACCGCCCACACCACTCGCGAGCAAGCACATGATCGATGGTTCCGCTGTCTTGACAGTCTTTTTGGTTTACCTGGCCGGTGTCGTTACCCCCGGCCCAAATTTCGTCGCAGTGGTCCATAAAGCGGTGGCTACTACACGGTCAGAAGCGCTGGCCCTGGTAGCGGGTATCGTAGTGGTCAACTTGTTCTGGTCTACCTGTGCAATCGCGGGTCTGGGGATTGTATTTGCTGCGTTCCCTTGGGCTGCCTTTGTTGTAAAGGTTCTAGGGGCCGCCTACCTCATGTGGTTTGGGCTTCGACTGCTGATCAACGCGGGGAAGAATGCACTTGGCGCGCTAAATGATGCCGTTGCCGGTAGTCACCGGCAGTCTTTTATTCAGGGGGTGATTACTAACATTGGCAACCCCAAGTCCATGGCCTTCTACGCCGCTGTCTTTTCTGCCGCCGCCCCCGCCCATGTTTCGCCAGCCACGTTTTTTTCGATGTTGGCAGTTGTGGTAGTGGTTTCAATGACCTGGTATGGAATGGTCGCAATCGCGCTTTCGCACCCTAAGATTGCTTCGGGGTATCAACGGCGGAAAAAAATAATTGATCGACTATGCGGTGGTTTGATTTTGTCTCTGGGGGGCCGCCAGTTGGTTTAGCTTCGAACCAATTGGCTTGCACTGCCCAAATTTATTAGCTATGCGCCTTCGCTGTGGATTTAAGCTGAACGCATGAAGGGCGTTCGAGCGGGAGCAGGTGCGGGACTAGGAAGTTACTTACAAGTTCCTACTTTTGCGAATGACAGACCTGTCCTTCCGGATTTTAGGAAGTGCATGGCTGTTCTTCGTTAATAAATCGTGCAAGGGTGGTGGCGTGATTCTAATGGTGGATTTATCTGAAAATATTTAATTATTATTAAGTCTGAGGTGGCGGTCATGATGAGCTTGAATGCATTGCCAGGAATTATAAGGGGCAGGAGCTGTTACTTGTTTTTTTGGGTGTTTTTTGCCAGTGGCTCTATTGCGCAAGAAAGGTCCATCACAAAGATTAAGGCCCCCAATCCCATACTGGTATTATCCAATTCCGATACTGTAGCAGGCGTTGGATTCGCGAGATTGCATGTGTTTACTGCAGATATACCTGCCGCCGTCTTCGCTGATCAAAAGCAACTAATGGAAATCCAGTGGAGCACAACCTACTATCCTCAAGGGTTCGGGGAGGAAGTTAAATTGTGCTACACGCGGCCTTACAGCGCTGAGGAGAGCTGTAGAGCAATTTATCCTAATTCATCCGGAACGCTTTTTGACTTTAATGCTCAAGCTTTCGATCATGGTGCCTATGTCACTATCTATCACAGGGTGTATGGCGGTACACCGCGTTATATACAGCCTGCTGGTGTCGACTCAGTGACATTTCGGTACAGGTAGTGATCAAGCGATGATGGATTCGCCGCTTTTCACTTAAGAGAGTTCCTCCCTTAAAAAACAAAGTGGATGTAGCCGTTACTGTCTTCTTACACGGAGTACGTGCTCATGGTCATTCTTAATGCTTCTTCCTCGTCGTCTTACAGTCCTTTGGTACATAGTTCTACCAGCGCTACGACGTTGGCGGCAGCGTCACCAAATGATGAGAAGCAAACCATGGTCACCTCTCACGGCAGCGTTACTTCCAGTTCCGTCTCGATCCTGGCTCGTCAGTTAAGTGAGGCGGCAACGCGTGCACACACTCGTGGTGATCAGAATAACGACGTTTTGCTCGGCCCGATCGTCAGCGAGCAGTATCTCGTCAAAAAAGCACAGCACGATGCGGAGGTTCCCGATACCGATAACCCGGAACTTCTGGCACGCGCTCGCCAAGCGACAGGCTTCGCCAACGGATCTGATACCAACCCATTCAAAGGCATCGCACGCGATCAACTGATCCTGATTGCCCACGATGACGGCGGCCCCTTCACCGTTAACGAGCGACGCGCTGCTTGGGATGAGCTGCAATCAATCGCGCCATCGGCCGCTGTCGTTAAGAAGTCAACGCCCGCCAGCGAGCGCGAGCTCATGATTAAGCGTTTGTTTGGTACCCCATACGAGCCGCCTGTGGCTAAGCCCCCCCATACCAGTGAAAACGGTGCTCAAAACGCCAACCTTTTTCTTAATCATAACGATCGAGCCCTGTTTGCGGATATGTATGCCTATGCACAGGCGGAGGGGGTGGACCTGAGCTACGTTGATCGATTGGCCGGGATTCTCGGTACTTATCGTCACTTCAGCGACGGTCGTCAATTAATGGATGGCCCCAGCTACGATGCGCAGGGCTATCGGGTGATCTTCGACTTCAAAGAGGAAGATAAAGCCATTGCCGCACGCATCCTGAATGGTTCAGCGATCAACAGTACCCGCATCGATCCAGGCTTTTTGCGCCATATCCTGCGACCCGAACAAGGTGCGTTTTCCAATATAGGCGGCATACCGTTCTTGGAGAAAATGGTGAACAAATTCTCCAGTGAGGGTGACCTGCAACCGCCGTTGGGCAACGAGTTCGCCACCTTCGACAGAAACATCAGAATCGAGGACTACATCGTCCGAACTACGGACAAATCTGACAGGCTGCCACCTTCCCAAGCCCTCAGCGGCTGCGTCAATGGTGTATGGACCCTTACAGACAAAGGTAAGGCCGAAGGCTATACGATAGACCCGGTTACTGGCCACATGAGCCAGCCAGGGCCGCCGTCTGACGATCAGTCAGTGCAGTTGGATGCCTCCGTCGGTGAAGCGACCCGGCATAGCGTCCTTGAAGCTCTCGCAGATACGCGCGGCAACACTGCGACACGATGGACTTGGGCAGGACATCTTTTCAAGTTAATGAGACATCTCAAACCCTGAGTACATGTCCACCCTGACCAGAACAGCCCATCGCTCCGCACATTGGCCTGCTGAGCCTCAAGGCCTGCGGCGTACCGTCGTGGGCTTCAACGGATTGGGTTAAAAATGAGCCCATACAACGCAGGCTACAAAAAACTGCCCACCTGAGATATCCAACGTCGTCCGATCAGCCCAGGCCATGTCATCGGACAGGGTCGCGGCAACCGCAGCGCCTATATCATCCTGCAGGCCAACGCGGCCCAGAGCGATACGGCAGGCGAGTAGTGGCCCGGCGGTCGTTTTTCCGCGATCCAGCTTGGTATTGCGCAACATCACCCCATAACTACCCCATATCCACCAAGCGCAAGGACACACCATGACCAATCCAACCGAAACCGCCATCCTCGCCGGCGGCTGCTTCTGGGGCATGCAGGACCTGCTGCGACGCTACCCCGGCGTGCTGCACACGCGCGTCGGCTACACCGGCGGCGATGTGCCGAATGCCACCTACCGCAACCATGGCAACCATGCCGAAGCGATTGAAATCGTGTTTGACCCGGCGGTGATCACCTACCGGCAGATTCTTGAGTTCTTTTTCCAGATCCATGACCCCAGCACGCCGAACCGGCAGGGCAATGATCTCGGGCCAAGCTATCGTTCGGCGATTTACTACCTGAGCGAGCAGCAACGGGAGATTGCCGAAGACACCGCGGCTGACGTGGATGCCTCCAAGCTGTGGCCGGGGCCTGTGGTCACGCAGATAGAGCCCGCTCGCGAGTTCTGGGAGGCGGAACCGGAGCATCAGGATTACCTGGAGCGCCTACCCAATGGGTATACGTGCCACTTCATCCGGCCAAATTGGACGTTGCCCAAGCGGGGCTAAGCGTGAGTAGCGCTGGGGAGAGGCCGCGAACTCTGTGGTGAGCAGGCTTGTCCTGCGCTGGGCTGCGAAGCGGCCCCACACCCAGGCACCTCGGAGTGTCAGCTGAAATCACATCGCCTGGAATGGGGCTGCTTCGCAGCCCAGCGCGGGGCAAGCCCGCTCACCACAGCAAGCCCGCTCACCACAGCGAGCCCGCTCACAGGTTTATGTGTCAGCCTTTAAGACTTGTGTAGATACCTGTGTCTATCGGGGGCAAGTCGAATCGTCGCACCGCCGCTTCCACATTTATCCGCTTTACCTGAAGGCTTCAGCGCACCAGGCAAGGCTGCTTATTATCAAACCGCCACCCCGGAATCAGGAACTGCATCGCCACGCTATCATCCCGCGCGCCGAGGCCCATGCCTTTGTACAGTTCGTGGGCGTGGGCCACGGCGTCCATGTCGATGTCCACCCCCAGGCCGGGCTTGGCCGGCACCTTCACGTAACCCCCTTCGATTTTCAGCGGTTCGCGGGTCAGGCGCTGGCCGTCCTGCCAGATCCAGTGGGTGTCGATGGCGGTGATGTCGCCCGGTGCGGCGGCAGCCACTTGGGTGAACATCGCCAGGGAAATATCGAAGTGGTTGTTGGAGTGCGAACCCCAGGTCAGGCCCCACTCGTGGCACATCTGCGCCACACGCACCGAGCCTTGCATCGTCCAGAAGTGCGGGTCGGCCAGGGGGATGTCCACCGATTGCAGCTGGATCGCGTGGCCCATCTCGCGCCAGTCGGTGGCGATCATGTTGGTGGCGGTCTTGAGCCCGGTGGCACGGCGAAATTCGGCCATGACTTCGCGGCCTGAGTAGCCATGCTCCGCGCCGCACGGGTCCTCGGCGTAGGCCAGTACGTGGTGCTGGTCGCGGCATAGGCGAATGGCTTCTTTCAGCGACCAGGCGCCGTTGGGGTCGAGGGTGATGCGCGCCTCGGGGAAGCGTTCGGCCAGTGCGGTGACCGCTTCGATTTCCGCATCGCCGCTCAGCACGCCGCCCTTGAGCTTGAAGTCATTGAAGCCATATTTGGCCTGGGCCGCTTCGGCCAGGCGCACCACGGCTTCGGCGGTCAGGGCTGTTTCATGGCGCAGGCGGAACCAGTCATCGTCGCTGTCGGCCTCATTGCGGTAGGCCAGGTCGGTGGCTGTGCGGTCGCCGACATAGAACAGGTAACCGAGCATTTTCACCGCGTCGCGCTGCTGCCCTTCGCCGAGCAACGCGGCCACCGGCACTTCGAGAAACTGTCCCAGCAGGTCGAGCAGAGCGGCTTCCATGGCGGTAACCGCGTGGATGGTGATGCGCAGGTCAAAGGTCTGCAGGCCACGCCCGGCGGCATCCCGCGAGGCGAAGGTGCTGCGCATCTGGTTGAGGACGCGCTGGTACTGGCCGATGGGTTGGCCGATCACCAGGCTGCGCGCGTCTTCCAGGGTTTCGCGGATGCGTTCGCCGCCGGGCACTTCGCCCACGCCGGTGCGGCCGCTGCTGTCCTTGAGGATCACGATATTGCGCGTAAAGAACGGCCCGTGGGCGCCGCTCAGGTTGAGCAGCATGCTGTCGTGGCCGGCCACGGGGATGACTTGGAAGTGAGTGACGATTGGCGTAGTCATGGCAGATTCCTGAGTGAGCTTAAAGAGGTTTGCCGAGCGCGGCGCTGGGCACGGCGCCAGGTGCGCTCAAGGTGGAGGAGGGCGCGGTCTTGGCGAAGAACACCAGGAGGGCAGCCAGCACCGAAGTGCCCGCCAGGCCGTAGAGGCCGCCCTGGATCGAACCGGTGGTTTGCTCCAGAAACCCGAAGGTGGTCGGCGCAACGAAACCGCCCAGGTTGCCGATGGAGTTGATCAGCGCGATCACCGCGGCGGCGATGCGCACATCCAGATAGCCCTGGGGGATCGGCCAGAACAGCGAGGACGCCGACTTGAAACCAATCGCCGCGAAGCAGATCGCCACAAAGGCGAAGATCGGCCCGCCGGTGGTGGACATGAACATGCCTGCCGCCGCAATCAACAACGCCGCCGCCACCCAGGCCTGCTGGAACTTGAACCTGCCCGACAGCGAGGCGAAGGCATACATGGCGATGATCGAGATCAGCCACGGGATCGAATTAAAGAAACCCACCTGCACATCGCTGAGGTCGCCCATCTTCTTGATGATGCTCGGCAGCCAGAAGGTCGCGGCGTAAATGGTCAACTGGATACAGAAGTACAACGCACAGAACAGCAGGATCTGGCGGTCCTTGAGCAGCTTGCCGAGGGTTGGCTTGACGCTGGTGAGCGCCTCGCGCTCGCGTTGTTCCTGGTCGATGGCGTCCACCAGTGCGTCCTGTTCTTCGCGGGTCATCCATTTGGCGTCGTGAGGCTTGGAGTCGAGCCAGAACCACACGAAGAACCCGATGGCGACCGAGGCCAGGCCTTCGATGGCGAACATCCACTGCCAGCCGTGCAGGCCAAACCCTTCGATCTGCAGCAGCGCGCCCGACAGCGGGCCGGAGATCAGTGAAGCCACGGCCGAACCGCTGAGGAAAATCGCGATGGCCTTACCGCGCTCCACACCCGGCAACCACCGCGTGAAGTAGTAGATCACCCCCGGGAAGAAACCGGCTTCGGCCACCCCCAGCAGAAAGCGCAGGATATAAAAGTGGGTTTCGTTCTGGATAAACGCCATCAGCGTGGCGACAAGGCCCCAGGTGAACATGATGCGGGTCAGCCAGATACGCGCGCCGACCTTTTGCAGCAGCATATTGGAGGGCACTTCGAACAGGGCATACCCAATGAAAAACAACCCGGCGCCAAAGCCATAGGCCGCCGCGCCGATACCCAGGTCATGCTCCATGTGCGTGCGCACGAAGCCGATATTGACCCGGTCGATGTAGTTGAGGATGAACATGACCACGAACAGTGGGAGCACATGGCTCTTCACTTTGCTCACGGCGCGCGCGAGGACCGGACTGCGTTCTGAGGCAACGGCTGCATGGCTTGAATTGTTAACCATTCAAGACTCCCCCTGATTATTTTTATGTGGGTTTTAGTTGATAGACATCATACAAGTCGATTTCTGGAATTCGCAATGCGGTTACGCATTTTTTATTTCATAAGGCCTGCCGTCTAGCCTGTAAATTGGTTGTATGGCGAAGTTTTTAAGCTTTTTGTAGCGGGGTTGAGTAGGGCGCTGATCAAAAAAGGCGCGGCAAGAAAAAGCCCCGATCTGGTTGGTTGTCATACAAGCTAAGCTTTTCCGGATTCGTATGCCACCCCGCCCGGACGGAATGTTAAGCTCCTTCCCAGCCCAACCCCGTGGACCCGTCGCAATGCCCATCCAACCACCAGCCGCCGTTCACAAGCGCTCCACCAACCTGGCCCAAGGCGTGGTCGACGACTTGACCCAACGCATTCTGCTGGGGCAGTTAAAACCGGGTGAAAAGCTGCCGTCCGAATCCACCATCGTGCTTGAGCACGGCGTGAGCCGCACGGTGGTGCGCGAAGCCATTTCCAAATTGCAGGCCTCGGGGCTGGTGCAGACGCGTCACGGCATCGGCACGTTTGTGCTGGAGGCACGCCCCCAGCCTGGCTTGCGTCTGCACGTGGATACAGTGGCCAGCGTGCGCAACATGCTGGAATTGCGCCTGGGCCTGGAGGTGCAGGCGGTGGCGTTGGCTGCCGTGCGTCGCTGCGATGCGCAACTGGCCCCCATGCGCCAGGCCCTGGATGACTACCAGGCGTCCCTGGCCAACAACGACAGTTGTGTGGAAGAAGACAAACGCTTCCACCTGTTGATTGCCGAAGCCACCGGCAATACTTTTTTCACCGAGATCATGCAGCACCTGGGCAACGCCATGATTCCGCGCAGCCTGGTCAAGGGCGCCGAGCGCGGCGGCGCGGACTTCGCCAGACTGGGGCAGTTGGCACACCTGGAGCATGAGGCGATTTTTAACGCAATCAAACGCCAGGACGCCGACGCCGCCCGCGCCGCCATGGTGCTGCACTTGACCAACAGCCGGGACCGGTTTTCCGGCGAGTAAGGCGCTCGAACGCGCGCATAGGACTCTTCAGTTGAACGAACACACTTTATCCAGGCGCCTGGAGCGCGTGGCGGCGCACGTGCCCTTGGCCGCGCGCCTGGCCGACATCGGCTCAGACCACGCGTACCTGCCGGTCGCTTTGCTGCGCCGTGGCGCAATCAGCGCGGCCGTCGCGGGGGAGGTGGCAAGTACACCGTTCCACGCAGCCCAACGCACCGTGCGCGATAACCGCCTGCAAGGGCGCGTGACGGTGCGCCAGGCCGACGGCCTGGCCGCCATCGAACCGGCCGACGGCATCACCGCGATCAGCCTGTGCGGCATGGGTGGCGAGACGATTCGCGACATTCTGGAAAGCGGCAAGGCCCGCTTGAGCGGCCGCGAACGCCTGATCCTGCAACCCAATGGCGGCGAACCACCGCTGCGGCGTTGGTTGATGGATAACGGTTACACGATCCTTTGCGAAGAGCTGTTACACGAGAACCGCTTCTACTACGAAATCATCGTCGCCGAACGCGCCGAGCCGGTGGCCTACAGCGCCGAACAACTGTACTTCGGCCCGCTGCAGATGCAGGCGCGCAGCCCGGTGTTTTTGGCCAAGTGGCAACGGGCGTTGCGTCTGAAGCAAAAGGTTCTGGCCGGCCTTGAACAGTCGGAGCAGGGTGCACTGCACGGCAAGCACGCGCAAATCGCCCTGCAGGTGCGATGGATCCGTGAACTGCTGGGTTAAATACGCTTCACCACGCCTTCAAGTTTGGGCGGTACGCAGCCGATAGCCTGCGTGTAACGGCGGATGTTTGCAGCGCGTGCTCGTTCAAACATCCTTGTGCCGGCCGTCCCCGGCGGTTACACCGTCACTGCCAGGATTGAGTGCTTTTGCCCCATTTTCGAGCACGCTACGGCGCATTTTTGTACATCACCCGCCCTGTTTCGGGGCTGTGGGTCGACGGCCCGTATCTTGCTAGTCCCAGAATAATCAATGACATGGCATTTTGCCGTTAGTCATTTCAAGGCTTCGCCCAGCGTTGCATCGCCTGGGTGGTTTGAGGGAGTAGTCGGACATGCACAGCTTGTTATCACCCGGTATCCGCCTGCTCGGACGTTTCGGTTTCGCGCGTAAATTCCAGATTCTGTTTTTGCTGTTCATGCTGCCCCTGGCGGGTAGCCTGTGGATGATCGGTCAGGATTACCGGGACAAATTAAACGTGATATCCAGCGAGCGCTCCGGCGTCAGCCAGTTGCTGGCGCTCGACAGCCTGGACGCGCAATTGACCGCCCAGCGCAACCTGGCCGCGCGCTGGAAGGCCGTCGATTTGCTGCGCGAGCCCACGCCCGCCGCGAAAGCCGCCATGGCCGCCGTGGATGCCAACTACTCACCGATCCAGCAAAGCCTGCAAACACTGGGCGAAACACTCAAGGCGCAGAACGCCAGCGCGGACATCCAGGCGCGCTTCGACACCTTGCAGGGCGCGGTCAAGGGCCTGGACAGCCAATCCCTGCGCACCGTGGGCTGGTGGCCGGACGGCTACGAACGCTTCACATCGGCGCTCGGCGCCATGCAGGCGTTGCGCGAGCAGATCGCGCTGGATGCCGGCCTGATCCTCGACCCGTGGATGGAAACCTACCTGACGATGCAGATCGCCACGCAGCAGACGCCCGACCTGATCGAGCGCATCGGCCGCATGGCGGGTATCGGCCAGTCGTCCATCGCGTCGGGGCAGTTCACCTTGCAGAGCCGCCTTCAGATGCGTGACCTGCGCAGCCGCATCGGCGATGCGCGGGACCAATTGATCAAGGCCGCGGTATCGCTCAAGGCCAAGCCCTACGCGGGCATGGAACCGTGGACCGCGCAGTACGACAACAGCCTGCAGGTGCTCGATAGCGAACTCAAAGTGCTGGACGACGGTGTATTTGGCGGCACCATCAAGCTCGACACCGCCGCCTTCGACCGCAGTGTCGACGCCATGCTCGGCAGCCTGGGTGCACTGCGCAACCAGTCGCTCAATTCCCTGGATGCCCGCCTGGCGTATTACCACGACCGCTCACTCCAGCAATTTATCCCGGTGGCGGCGACGTTCGGCCTGCTGGCCCTGGCGGCGCTGTACCTGTTTATGAGCCTGCAAGCGTCTATCCGACGCAGCGCCAGCGGTATCACCACCCTGGCCGAATCGCTGCGCGACGGCAACTTGTGCGTGGAAGTGGCCGTGCAGGGGCGCGACGAACTGGCGGCTATCAGCACGGCATTGAACGTGGCGGTGATGCAGCTGCGTACCAGCCTGTTGGGGGTCAATCACGAAACCCAGCAGTTGGGTTCGGCCGTGATCACCCTCAACACTCAATCGGGCAGCACTCTCAACGAAGTCGAAGACCAGCAACACCAGATCAGCCAGATCGCTGCCGCTGCCACGCAGTTGGCCGCCACCTCCATGGGCGTCGCCAGAAGTTGCGAACAGGCCTCGGACAGCGCCCAGCAAACCCGACGCATCGCCGAGGACAGCAGCCGCGACAGCGAACGCACCACGGCCAGCATCCAGCAACTCAACCAGCGCCTGACCGACACGGCCGCAGCCTTGCAGCAAGTGAGCGACCAGGGCCAACAGATTCAATCGGTGGTCGACACCATCCGCGGTATCGCCGAGCAGACCAACCTGCTGGCGCTCAACGCCGCCATCGAAGCCGCGCGTGCGGGCGAGCAAGGGCGTGGCTTTGCGGTGGTGGCCGATGAAGTGCGCAGCCTGTCGCAACGCACCCAGGCCTCGACGGCGCAGATCGCCGGCACGGTGGACAGCCTGCGCGCTACCGTGACCCAGGCGGTCACCCTGATGGGCGCCGCGTGCGAACAAGCGTTGACCGACGCCGAGTCGGTCACCGGGCTTGGCGTGCGGCTGGGCGAGATCGCCGGCGCGGTACAGAACGTCACCGACACCCTGGCGCAAATCGCCACGGCGGTAGAGGAACAAGCGACCACGGCGGATGAAGTGAGCGGCAATATCCAGCAGGTCGACCAGGCCGCCGGGCGCTTGCTCGACGGCGCCCGTGCGGTGAACCGCGCGGCGGACACCCTGAGCAGAGGCAGCCAGGCCCTGAGCGATAACACGGCGCGGTTCCGCCTGAGCTGAACCAAAGGGGGAGGGGGCTTGCTCCTTCCCCCTTGAAGTGTGCTCAGACCTGGAAGTCAGTGCGCCGAAGGGCTCAACACCTCGATCCACAATGCCCCTTTGCCCGACGCGGCTTCACCCACGCGTTTCAGCGCACCGCCTGGGCTTACCGCATAGGTGCCGACCTTCTGGCTTTTTTCACCCGTGACCAGCAGCCATTTCCCGTTCGGCGAGAACGCGATGTTGCGCGGCTGTTTTTCTTCGACCGGGTAATTGTCCAGGAAACGCAGCTCGCCGGTGCCTGTGTCCACCGCAAATGCCGACACCGAACTGCTGGTACGCTCGCTCATCAACAGCAGCTTGCCATCGGGTGACAAACGCAGGTCGGCCGCCCAGATTCGCGGTGTGGGGTCGTCTTTCAAGTCGTTATTGCGGGCGTCCCGCACCTGGCCGGGCGCCAGTTTCAAGCGTGCGGGGATGCCATTGGCTACGCCGATCCGGGTCAGCCCGCCGCTGCTGTGGTCGATGGCGAACGCGGTGACGGTGCCGCTCATTTCGCCCACCACGTACAAAAATTTGGTTCTTCACGGAATCCCGGGAAACATAGAAACAAGAACGCCGATTTGATGGAT
>NZ_JARVSS010000030.1:0-43475 GCF_030209095.1 Pseudomonas sp. lyk4-R2A-8 | reverse complement strand
CGGGCTGCATTCCCACGCGGGAGCGTGGGAACGATCAGTGCAGTACTTAACCTTTAATATCAGCCAGTGAACGGTCACCCTCAGGCCAGGTTCTGCTCGGTCAAGCGTTGTACCGCCAGTCGCCGGTAGTGGGACGGGGTCATGCCCTTGAGCTGTTGAAAGCGTCGGTTGAAGTTGGAGATGTTATTGAAGCCCGACTCAAAGCACACATCCGTCACGGCCTTATCGCCATCGGCCAGCAGCTCGCAGGACTTGCTGATGCGCAGCCGATTGACGAATTCGATAAACGTACGCCCGGTGGCCTGTTTGAACACGCGGGAGAAGTAGGTGGGTTTCATGCCCAGGTGCTCGGCGACTTCTTCGAGCGGCAACTCCCGTGCGTAGTGGGCGAAAATGTAGTCCACCGCGCGGTTGGTGCGGTCGATGCTGTGTTCGTCGGCCGTTTGCGGTGCGGTCACGCCGGACAGCAGTTGGTAGTCGTCACACGCGCTCAATACGTCCAACAGGATAAAGAAATGCCCCAGGCGCGCCATGCCCTGGGCGTCCTCGATGCGCTGCATCAAGGCCATGGCCTGGGCGATGGTGTGCTTGCAGCGAAACTCAATACCCGACTGCGCGCGCTCCAGCAGCGGCGCGAGGTTTTTGAGTTCGGCGAAAATATGGCTGCCCTGTTCAAGCAGTTCATCGGTGAAGTTCACCAGCATGTCGCGCTTGGGCACCACTTCGTCTTCCTCCACCTGGCTGATCCAGTTGTGGGGCAGGTTGGGGCCGGTGAGGAAAAGGCTCTCGGGGTAGAAGTTGCCGATATAGTCGCCGATAAACACCTTGCCGGAGCTGGCGACGATCAGGTGCAGTTCGTATTCCTTGTGGAAATGCCAGCGCACCAGCGGGCAGGGGAAACCATGCTGGCGATAGATGATGGACAGACCGTTGTGATCGTCCATCAGCTCGTAGGAAGGGTCGGTGATGCGCGTTGCTCGGGTCATGCTGCCGTCGCTTTATTGTGGTCGCTGCGTAGGATAATGCCCCTTGTGCACCACGTCGCCAACGTCTGTGATTACACGTTGCGGTTTTTCGCCTCGATCCACTGTGCCATGTACTGAGTACTTTTATGCGCGTGGTGGCGCAGCATGCTGCCGGTGAAGTTGTCGCGGCGATGGGCCGCGAGGTGGTGGCGGCATTGTTGCAGGCATTCGATCAGTGCCGGGCCATGGACCGCCTGATCGTAACGGCGGGCAATCAGGTTGCGGCCGTCGTTCTGCGCCCGATTCCAGCGCCCGCGGTCTTGATACAGGGCTACGGCAGCGATGGCCAGTGCATTGGCATCTGTGGCGATGGCTCCCGGCCATGGTTGCTCGTCGCCCATGGCTTCGGCGCCGATCGGCGTGGTCACGTTTGGCGTGCCACACAGCATGGCATCGACCAGCTTGCCCTTGATGCCCGCGCCAAAGCGCAGCGGCGCCAGGCAAATGCGCGCAGCGCTCATGACTTGCAGCGCATCTTCAGCCCAGTTCATGACATGAAAGCCCTGTGCCGGGTTGTGCAGGGCAGTGGCCTTGGGCGGGGTGTAGGAGCCATAAATATGTAACTGGGCGCCCGGCAGATGCTGACGGATCAGCGGCCACAGGCTGTTCTTCATCCATAGCACCGCGTCCCAGTTGGGGGCGTGGCGAAAGTTACCGATGCTGAGAAAGTGCGCGCGGTCTTCAAACGGCGTGAACGGCTCGCTCGGCGGCTCGAGCATCAGCGGGCACCAGTGGAGCAGGGTGGCCGGCACCTTGAACTGCTCGGTGAGCAGGCGGATTTCCACGTCGGAGATCATCAGGCTGATGTCGCATCGGTAGATCGCGGCAATTTCGCGCTTGGCCAGGTCGGTGTCGGCCATGTGCTGGAACTCCTCGGCGAGGGCCGGGGCGAACAGGTCGGCAAAGTCATCGCTGTCGGGCTCGGCCTTGAGGCGCGCCTTCAGGCGCTGATGGCGAGCGTCGCGCAGGCTCTGCAGGTCGGATGTCTCGAGCACGCGCAGGGCGTTCGGGCAGTGCTTTTCGACGCGCCAGCCGAACTGCTCCTCCATCATGAAACGGTCGAACAGCACGATATCCGGGGCCAGTTCGCGGACAAAGTCATCGAAACTGCTGTTATTGAGCTCGATGGCGCATTCGGCGATGCCCAGCGCCGACAGGTCGGCCTTGTGCTCGCCGAGTGCGGCGGGGCTGCTGAAGGTGATGTCCCAACCTTGCGTCAGAAAAGTTTCGAGGATCTGCATCATATGCCCGCCCGCAGCCGAGGAGCGCGGCTCCGGCCAGACGTAACCAATGACCAGGACTCGGGTAGCAGGCGACTTCATCGACAACGGTTTCCTTGCAGGGCAGGGCGAAAGGCGCGCAATTAAACCACAACCGACGACATGACAATTTGTGTCCGGCGGTAGGTGGTCACCGTACTTTGTGGTTAACTTCGGCCTCTCGAATTCGTTTAACCCAAACTCAGCATAAGGATTCTGTTCATGGCTCAAGTCACCCTCAAAGGCAACCCCGTCCAGGTTGAAGGCGAACTGCCGCAAGTTGGCGCCAAGGCCCACGACTTCACCCTGACCGCCGGCGATCTGTCGGACGCAACCCTGGCGACCTTTGCCGGCAAGCGCAAAGTGCTGAACATCTTCCCAAGCGTCGACACCCCGACCTGCGCCACTTCGGTGCGCAAGTTCAACGCCCAGGCGAATGCACTGAACAACGCCGTGGTACTGTGCATCTCCACCGACCTGCCATTTGCCCAGGCGCGCTTCTGCGGCGCCGAAGGCCTGGAAAACGTCAAGAGCCTGTCGGATTTCCGTGATTCGGATTTCGCGGTTGATTACGGCGTGTCCATTGCTGACGGCCCGCTCAAAGGCCTGACCGCCCGCGCGGTCGTCGTGCTGGACGAGAACGACACCGTGCTGCACAGCGAGCTGGTAGCGGAAATCGGCCAGGAGCCGAACTACGAAGCAGCCCTGGCTGTTTTGAAGTAACTGTTTCGGCGCATTGCTGTCGCTTGGCGGTAACACGCTTGATACATGATTGCGGCCTGGCCTAGTCCAGGCCGTTTTTATTTGCGCTTCAGGTGCTTAGCTCAAATAGCCGATGAACTGAGCTGCTGAAGTCAGACGTTGTAAGCCCAAGGTAAATAGCCGGTAAAGGCGCTTTTCTAAATGCGCCCCAGTGCTTATCTTTCAGCCTCCCAAAGAAGAAGCTCTCGCGCCCAATGGTTGACCACTCAATGCAATCCTCCCCCCGTCGTTCCCGTCGCTGGCTGTTCGGCCTGCTCGTGTTGCTGGTTATCGCCGGCCTGTGCTGGAAATTCTGGCCAGGCGGCGCGGCCCATAAAGACGCACCCGCCGGGCACACCGGCAAAACCGGCATGGCGCGCCCGGGCTTCGGCGGCTCTACCGGCCCGGTGCCGGTGCGCGTGGCGCCGGCGGTGTTGGGGGAATTCCCGGTGTACTACAAGGCGCTGGGCACGGTCACGGCGCTCAACACCATCAACGTGCGCAGCCGCGTGGGCGGGGAGTTGGTAAAAATAGCCTTTGAAGAAGGGCAGATGGTCAAGGCCGGCGACCTGCTCGCCGAGATCGACCCGCGCAGCTACCAGAACGCATTGCTCCAGGCCCAGGGCACGTTGTTGCAGAACCAGGCCCAGTTGAAGAACGCCCAGGTCGACGTGCAGCGCTATCGCGACCTGTATGCCCAGGACAGCATCGCCAAACAGACCCTGGACACCGCCGAAGCGCTGGTCCTGCAATACCAGGGCACGGTCAAGACCAACCAGGGTGCGGTGGATGACGCCAAGCTCAACCTCGAATTCACCAGGATCCGCGCGCCCATCAGTGGCCGCGTAGGCCTGCGACAGCTTGACGTGGGCAACCTGGTAGCGGCCAACGACACCACCGCGCTGGCTGTGATCACCCAGACCCAGCCGATCAGCGTGGCCTTCACCCTGCCGGAAAATACCCTGGACACGGTCCTGGCCCGTTACCACGCCGGCAATAAGCTGCCCGTGGAAGCCTGGGACCGTGGCGACGCGAAGATTCAGGCCACCGGCGTGCTGCAAAGCCTGGATAACCAGATCGATGTCACCACCGGCACCCTGAAATTCAAGGCACGCTTCGATAACAAGGACCAGGCGCTGTTCCCCAACCAGTTCGTGAATGTGCACCTGCTGGCCGACACCTTGCACAACGTGGTACTGGCCCCCTCGGCGGCCATTCAGTTCGGCAACAACGGCACCTTCGTCTACAAGCTTGATGGCGACAAGAAGGTCAAGGTCCAGCCACTGGTAGTGGGCGACACCGACGGCGACAACACCGTGATCAAGCAAGGCCTGGTCGCCGGCGACCGGGTGGTGCTGGAAGGCACCGACCGCCTCAAGGATGGCAGTGAGGTCGAAGTGGTCAATGACAGCAGCGAAGTACCGACCACGCCAACTCAACACCTGCAGGGCAAGCCCGCGGCCAAAGGGGAGACCGGCGACACCGCCGGCAAGGCGCAAAAGGTCGGTTCATGAACCTGTCGCGGCTGTTTATCCTTCGCCCGGTCGCGACCACTCTGAGCATGCTGGCCATTGTCCTGGCCGGCATCATCGCGTACCGCTTGCTGCCCGTGTCGGCCTTGCCGCAGGTGGATTACCCGACCATCCGCGTGATGACCCTGTACCCCGGCGCCAGCCCTGATGTGATGACCAGCGCGGTCACCGCCCCCCTGGAACGCCAGTTCGGGCAGATGCCCGGCCTGACCCAGATGGCTTCCACCAGCTCCGGCGGCGCCTCGGTGCTGACCCTGCGCTTCAACCTCGACATCAATATGGACGTGGCCGAGCAACAGGTGCAGGCCGCGATCAACGCCGCCACCAACCTGCTGCCCAAGGACCTGCCGGCGCCGCCGGTGTACAACAAGGTCAACCCGGCGGACACCCCGGTGCTGACCCTGGCGATCACCTCCAAGACCATGCTGCTGCCCAAGCTCAATGACCTGGTCGATACGCGCATGGCGCAGAAAATCGCGCAGATCAGCGGCGTCGGCATGGTCAGCATCGCCGGCGGCCAGCGCCAGGCGGTGCGCATCAAGGTCAACCCCGAAGCCCTGGCGGCCAACGGCTTGAACCTGTCGGACGTGCGCACCTTGATCGCGGCGTCCAACGTCAACCAGCCCAAAGGCAACTTCGATGGCCCTACGCGGGTCTCGATGCTCGATGCCAACGACCAGTTGGTCTCGCCCCAGCAATACGCCGAACTGATCCTGGCCTACAACAACGGCGCGCCGCTGCGTCTTAAGGACGTCGCGCAGATTGTCGACGGCGCCGAGAACGAACGCCTGGCCGCCTGGGCCAACCTGAACCAGGCCGTGCTGCTCAATATCCAGCGCCAACCGGGCGCTAACGTGATCGAGGTGGTCGACCGTATCAAGGCACTGTTGCCAAGCATTACCGACAACCTGCCGGCCGGCCTGGAAGTCACCGTGCTTACCGACCGCACCCAGACCATCCGCGCATCGGTCAAGGACGTGCAGCACGAGCTGCTGATCGCCATTGCCCTGGTGGTGATGGTGACATTCCTGTTTCTGCGCCGGTTCAGCGCCACGATCATCCCGTCCATTGCGGTGCCGCTGTCGTTGGTCGGTACGTTTGGCGTGATGTACCTGGCCGGGTTTTCCATCAACAACCTGACGCTGATGGCCCTGACCATCGCCACCGGCTTTGTGGTGGACGATGCCATCGTGATGCTGGAAAACATTTCCCGCTATATCGAAGAGGGCGAAACGCCGCTGGCTGCCGCGCTCAAGGGCGCCAAGCAGATCGGTTTCACCCTGATTTCCCTGACGCTGTCGTTGATTGCGGTGCTGATCCCGCTGCTGTTCATGGCCGATGTGGTCGGGCGGTTGTTCCGCGAGTTCGCTATCACCTTGGCGGTAGCGATTTTGATTTCCCTGGTGGTGTCCCTGACCCTGACGCCGATGATGTGCGCGCGTCTGCTCAAGCGTGAACCCAAGGAAGAAGAGCAGGGCCGTTTCTATAAGGCCAGCGGCGCCTGGATCGACTGGTTGATCGAAGGCTACGGGCGCAAGTTGCAATGGGTGCTCAAGCACCAACCGCTGACCCTGCTGGTGGCCATCGCCACCCTCGGCCTGACCGTGGTGCTGTACCTGGTGGTGCCCAAGGGCTTTTTTCCGGTGCAGGACACCGGGGTGATCCAGGGTATTTCCGAAGCGCCGCAGTCGATCTCCTTTGCGGCGATGAGCCAGCGCCAGCAGGAGTTGGCCAAAATCATCCTCGCCGACCCGGCGGTGCAAAGCCTGTCGTCCTATATCGGTGTGGACGGCGACAACGCCACCCTCAACAGCGGCCGCCTGCTGATCAACCTCAAGGCCCATGGCCAGCGCGACCTCAGCGCCGCCCAGGTGATTACCCGCCTGCAGCCGCAGATCGACCAGTTGGTGGGCATTCGCCTGTTTATGCAGCCGGTGCAGGACCTGACCATCGAAGACCGCGTGAGCCGCACCCAGTACCAGTTCAGCATGTCGTCGCCGGACGCCGAGCTGCTGGCGCTGTGGAGCGACAAACTGGTGCACGCCCTCAGCCAGTTGCCGGAACTCACCGACGTGGCCAGCGACCTGCAGGACAAAGGCCTGCAGGTGTACCTGGTGATCGACCGCGACGCGGCCTCGCGCCTGGGCGTCAGCGTTTCGACCATCACCGATGCGCTGTACGACGCCTTCGGCCAGCGGCAGATCTCGACCATCTACACCCAGGCCAGCCAGTACCGCGTGGTGCTGCAGGCCCAGTCCGGCGAAACCCTCGGCCCGGACGCGCTGAACCAGATCTACGTAAAAACCACCGACGGCGGCCAGGTGCGCCTGTCGAGCCTGGCCAAGGTGGAGCAGCGCCAGGCCCAGTTGGCCGTGGCGCACATCGGCCAGTTCCCGGCGGTGATGATGTCATTCAACCTGGCGCCCGGCGTGGCGCTGGGCAAGGGCGTGGAGCTGATCAACCAGACGCAGAAAGACATCGGCATGCCGGTGGGCGTGCAGACCCAGTTCCAGGGCGCGGCCCAGGCGTTCGAAGCCTCGCTGTCGAGTACCTTGCTGCTGATCCTGGCGGCGGTGGTCACCATGTACATCGTGCTGGGCGTGCTCTACGAGAGCTATATCCATCCGATCACCATCCTGTCCACCTTGCCCTCGGCGGCGGTGGGGGCTTTGCTGGCGTTGCTGCTCAGTGGTAATGACCTGGGCATGATCGCGATCATCGGCATCATCCTGCTGATCGGTATCGTCAAAAAGAACGCGATCATGATGATCGACTTCGCCCTCGACGCCGAACGCAACCAGGGCCTCGACCCGCAGACCGCGATCTATCAGGCCGCGCTGCTGCGTTTCCGACCGATCCTGATGACCACCCTGGCCGCGCTGTTCGGCGCCGTGCCCTTGATGCTGGCCAGCGGTTCCGGTGCGGAGCTGCGCCAGCCCCTGGGCCTGGTGATGGTCGGCGGGCTGCTGGTGAGCCAGGTGTTGACGCTGTTCACCACGCCGGTGATCTACCTGTATTTCGATCGGTTGGGACGCCGCTGGCGCAAGACCGACATTGAGGACGTGGTGTGATGGGCGTGGCGAAAGCAGTGGCAAGCGGCAAGCGGCACGCTGCAAGGGAACGGCAGGGGCAGCCTACGTCATTTGCAGGTAGCTTGAAACTTGCCGCTTGGAGCTCCCCCCCATGAACCTGTCCGGACCGTTCATTCGCCGGCCGGTAGCGACCATGCTGCTGAGCCTGGCGATCATGTTGCTCGGCGGGGTGAGCTTCAACCTGCTGCCGGTGTCGCCGTTGCCGCAGATCGACTTCCCGGTGATCGTGGTGTCGGCCAGCCTGCCCGGCGCCAGCCCCGAGGTCATGGCGTCCACCGTAGCCACGCCGCTGGAGCGCTCCTTCGGCTCGATTGCCGGCATCACCACCATGAGCAGCAGTTCCAGCCAGGGCTCGACCCGGGTGATTCTGGCGTTCGACTCCGACCGCGACATCAACGGCGCGGCGCGGGAAGTGCAGGCGGCCATCAACGCCTCGCGCAACCTGCTGCCCAGCGGCATGCGCAGCATGCCCACCTACAAGAAGATCAACCCGTCCCAGGCGCCGATCATGGTGCTGTCGCTGACCTCGGACGTATTGCAGAAGGGCCAGCTGTACGACCTGGCGTCCACCATCCTGTCCCAGAGCCTGTCCCAGGTGCCGGGGGTGGGCGAGGTGCAGATCGGCGGCAGCTCCCTGCCGGCGGTGCGCGTTGAACTGGAACCCAAGGCCCTCGACCAGTACGGCGTGGCCCTGGACGATGTGCGCAACACCATCGCCAATGCCAACCAGCGCCGGCCCAAGGGCTCGCTGGAAGACAGCGAACGCAACTGGCAGATCCAAGCCAATGACCAGCTGGAAAAGGCCAAGGACTACGAGCCGCTGCTGATTCGCTACCAGAACGGCGCGGCTTTGCGCCTGGGGGATGTGGCCAGGATCAGCGACGGCGTGGAAGACCGCTACAACAGTGGTTTCTTCAACAACGATGCGGCCGTTTTGCTGGTGATCAACCGCCAGTCCGGGGCCAACATTATCGAGACCGTGCGCCAGATCAAGGCGCAATTGCCGGCGCTGCAGGCGGTGCTGCCCTCCAGCGTCAAGCTCAGCCTGGCCATGGACCGCTCGCCCGTGATCACCGCCACCCTGCACGAAGCGGAGATGACCCTGCTGATCGCGGTGGGGCTGGTGATTCTTGTGGTGTACCTGTTCCTCGGCAATTTCCGCGCTTCGCTGATCCCGACCCTGGCGGTGCCGGTATCGCTGGTGGGCACGTTCGCGGTGATGTACCTGTACGGGTTCTCGTTGAACAACTTTTCGTTGATGGCGTTGATCCTGGCCACCGGTCTGGTGGTGGACGATGCCATTGTGGTGCTGGAGAACATCTCCCGGCATATCGATGACGGCGTGCCGCCGATGAAGGCGGCCTATCTGGGCGCCCAGGAAGTCGGGTTTACGCTGTTGTCGATGAACGTGTCGCTGGTGGCGGTGTTCCTGTCGATCCTGTTTATGGGCGGGATCGTCACCAACCTGTTCCGCGAGTTTTCCATCATCCTGTCGGCGGCGATCATTGTGTCGCTGGTGGTGTCGCTGACCCTGACGCCGATGCTCTGCGCGCGCTGGCTCAGGCCCCACGTCAAAGGCCATATGACCGGTCTGCAGCGGTGGAGCCACAGGATCAACGAGCGCATGGTCGCCGGCTACGCCCGCAGCCTGGACTGGGTGCTGCGCCATCGGCGCCTGACCTTGCTCAGCCTGTTGCTGACCATCGGCGTCAATGTGGCGCTGTACATCGTGGTGCCGAAAACCTTTATGCCGCAGCAGGACACCGGGCAGTTGATCGGCTTTGTGCGCGGCGACGACGGCCTGTCGTTCAGCGTGATGCAACCGAAGATGGAAATCTTTCGCCAGGCCGTGCTCAAGGACCCCGCAGTGCTCAGCGTGGCCGGCTTTATCGGTGGCAACAACGGCACCAACAACGCCGTGATGCTGGTGCGGCTCAAACCCATCAAAGAGCGCAAGGTCTCGGCCCAGGCGGTGATCGAGCGGCTGCGCAAGAACGTGCCGCCGGTGCCGGGCGGGCGCCTGTTCCTGATGGCCGACCAGGACCTGCAGTTCGGCGGCAGTCGCGACCAGACCAGCGCCCAGTATTCCTACATCCTGCAAAGCGGTGACCTGGCCGCGCTGCGCCTGTGGTACCCGAAAGTGGTTGGCGCGCTGCGCGAGCTGCCGGAATTGACCGCCATCGACGCCCGCGAAGGCCGGGGGGCGGCGCAGGTGACGCTGGTGGTCGATCGCGACCAGGCCAAGCGCCTGGGCATCGACATGAACATGGTCACGGGGGTGCTGAACAACGCCTACAGCCAGCGGCAGATTTCCACGATCTACGACAGCCTCAACCAGTACCAGGTGGTGATGGAGGTCAATCCCAAATATGCCCAGGACCCGATCACCCTGAACCAGGTGCAGGTCATTACCGCCGACGGCGCACGGGTACCGTTGTCCACCATCGCCCATTACGAGAACAGCCTGGCGGACGACCGCGTCAGCCATGAAGGCCAGTTCGCCTCGGAAAATATTGCTTTCGACATCGCTCCCGGGTTCACGGTGGAGCAGGGCACAGCCGCCATCGAACGGGCGATTGCCAAGGTTGGCCTGCCGGAGGATGTGATCGCCAAGATGGCCGGCACCGCCGATGCCTTTGCGGCGACGCAGAAGGGCCAGCCGTTCATGATCCTCGGCGCGCTGGTGGCGGTGTACCTGGTGCTGGGGATTCTCTACGAGAGCTATATCCACCCATTGACGATCCTGTCGACGTTGCCCTCGGCCGGTGTCGGTGCATTGCTGTCGATCTACCTGCTGGGTGGCGAGTTCAGCCTGATCTCATTGCTGGGCCTGTTCCTGCTGATCGGAGTGGTGAAGAAAAACGCGATCCTGATGATCGACCTGGCGCTGCAGTTGGAACGCCATGACGGCATGAGCCCGCTCGAGTCGATCCGCAGCGCTTGCCTGCTGCGTCTGCGGCCGATCCTGATGACCACCCTGGCCGCCATCCTCGGCGCCTTGCCGCTGCTGCTCGGCGCCGGCGACGGCGCGGAAATGCGTCAGCCCCTGGGCCTGACCATCATTG
The DNA here is from genome assembly GCF_030209095.1 of Pseudomonas sp. lyk4-R2A-8. Lineage (NCBI taxonomy): Bacteria > Pseudomonadati > Pseudomonadota > Gammaproteobacteria > Pseudomonadales > Pseudomonadaceae > Pseudomonas > Pseudomonas sp. lyk4-R2A-8. The sequence continues at coordinate 32,761 of NZ_JARVSS010000030.1, read as the reverse complement.
GCGGCCTGGTGTTCAGCCAGATCCTGACCCTTTACACCACCCCGGTGGTTTACCTTTACCTCGACCGCGCGCGCCACCGCTTCAATGCCTGGCGCGGCGTACGGACCGATGCTGCCCTGGACACTGCGCTATGACCGATTCATCCCTCGCCCCGAAAAAGCTGTTGGCAGCGGCACTCTGCGGTCTGTTGCTCAGCGCCTGCGCCATCGGCCCGGATTATCAGCGCCCGCAGGTCATCGAACCCGCGCAGTTCAAGCAAGCGCAAGGCTGGCGCCAGGCCACGCCAAGCGACTCACTGGCCCGTGGCGCCTGGTGGGAATTGTATGGCGATCGTCAGCTCAATGACCTGGTCGCGCGCCTGAACAATGCCAACCAGACCGTGGCCCAGGCCGAGGCGCGCTTTCGCCAGGCCCAGGCATTGGTGCGCAGCTCACGCGGCGCGTTCTACCCCAGCGTCGACCTCAGCGTGGGCAAGACCCGCGCCAGCCAGGGCACCGGCAGCAGCAGTGCCAGCCTCAGCAGCTCCAGCAGCGGCATCCGCGACACCCTCAACGCGCAGTTGGGCGTGAGCTGGGAGGCGGATGTCTGGGGCAAGTTGCGCCGTGGCCTGGAGGCCAACGAGGCCAGCGCCGAAGCCAGCTCGGCGGACCTGGCCGCGATGCGCCTGAGCCAGCAATCGGAACTGGTGCAAAGCTACCTGCAACTGCGCGTGATGGATGAACAGACGCGGCTGCTGCAGGCCACCCTCGACACCTATCAGCGCTCCCTGCAAATGACCGAGAACCAGTACCGCGCCGGAGTCTCGGGCAAAGAAGCGGTGGCCCAGGCACAGACACAGCTCAAGACCACCCAGGCCAGCCTGATCGACCTGATCTGGCAGCGCGCTCAGCTGGAAAATGCCATCGCGGTACTGATCGGCGAGGCGCCGGCCAACTTCAACCTGGCCGTGAGCAAGGACATTCCGCAGTTGCCGCAGATCCCGGTCGGCCTGCCGTCGCAGTTACTCGAACGCCGCCCGGACATCGCCTCGGCCGAACGCGCGGTGATCGCCGCCAACGCCAATATCGGTGTGGCCAAGGCGGCCTATTATCCGGACCTGACCCTGAGCCTGGCCGGTGGCTATTCCAGCAGTACCTATGCCGACTGGATCAGCCTGCCCAACCGCTTCTGGTCGGTGGGGCCGAAACTGGCCATGACCCTGTTCGACGGTGGCCAGCGCTCGGCGGAAGTCGACCGCACCGTGGCGTCCTATGACGAAACCGTGGCCAAGTACCGTCAGACCGTGCTGGATGGCTTCCGCGAAGTGGAGAACTACATGGTTCAACTCAAGGTGCTGGAGGACGAAGCCGTGGTCAGCAACGAAGCGCTGGAGGCGGCACGCGAGTCATTGCGCCTGACCCAGAACCAGTACAAGGCCGGGCTGATCGCTTACCTGGACGTGGTCACCGTACAGGCTACCGCTCTGAGTAACGAACGCAGTGTGTTGACCTTGCTGCAGTCGCGCCTGGTGGCCAGCGTGCAATTGATTGCCGCACTGGGGGGCGGCTGGGATGGGCAGACGCCGATCGATGCCAAGGATTAAGCCGCAGCACTCGCGCTTGCTATCGCGGACAGCTGGATACACAAGGCCGCGCACGGGGCGTTTTTGAGCCGGCGGATTGACGTCAAAAAGCCCATGATGGCCTTGTGATAATTATTCAACTGTCGCCGAATATTTATCGTTACAATCCGCCGCTTTGCCACTCGGTACGGGCGTTCCAGCTCGTCGCCCGCGAGACTCGTCATGCTTATCGGTAGCTATTCCCCTTCGCTGGTCGTGATCTCGCTGTTCGTTGCGATCCTGGCTTCCTACACGGCACTCGACCTGTCCGGCCGCATCGCCACCGCCCAGGGGCGCGCTGTCTACCTGTGGATGGCCGGCGGAGCGCTGGCGATGGGGGTAGGGGTGTGGTCGATGCACTTTATCGGCATGTTGGCGCTGCGTTTGCCGTTCGCCCTGGGGTTCGACGTCGGCATCACTGCGTGGTCGCTGTTGATCGCGGTGCTGTCCAGTGGCTTCGCCCTGTGGCTGGTCAGCCAGGCCCGTTTACCCGCCTGGCAATTGCTGTTCGGCGCGCTGGTGATGGGCGCCGGCATCAGTTGCATGCATTACACCGGCATGGCGGCGATGCGCATGACCCCAGGCATCGACTACGACCCGACCTTGTTCGGCGCTTCGCTGCTGATTGCGGTGGCGGCCTCGGGCGCGGCCCTGCTGATCGCGTTCAACCTGCGGCGCAACACCCCCCATGTGCGCCTGCTGCGCGGTGGTGCCGCAGTGGTGATGGGCGTGGCCATCGTCGGCATGCATTACACCGGGATGGCGGCGGCCAGTTTTGCCGATGACAGCTACTGCGCCGCCGCGCTGGACGGTCTGAGCGGCAACGGCCTGGACAACCTGGTGCTGGTCACCACCCTGGCGGTGCTTGCCATCGCCTTGCTGACTTCATTGCTCGACGCCCGCCTGGAAGCGCGCACCGCCGTGCTCGCCACGTCCCTGACCCAGGCCAACCAGGAGCTGACCCACCTGGCCCTGCACGACATGCTGACCGGTCTGCCCAATCGCAGCCTGCTCGCCGATCGCATTCAACAGGCCATGCAGGCGGTGGAGGAACAAGGCGGTTGCTTTGCGCTGATGTTTATCGACCTGGATGGCTTCAAGCCGGTCAACGATGCCTTTGGTCATCATCTGGGCGACCAATTGCTGCGCGAGGTGGGCCTGCGCCTGCGCGAGGACTTGCGCAGCCACGACACCCTGGCGCGCATTGGCGGTGACGAGTTTGTACTGCTGGTGCAACTCAACCAGCCGGACGACGCCCTCGGTCTTGCCGAGCGCCAGGTGCAACTGATCAACCGTGCGTTCCAGGTGGCCGAACACGAACTGAAAATCTCTGCCAGTGTCGGTATCGCGTTGTTCCCCGGCAACGGCGGCACCCCGCAGGACCTGCTGATGAATGCCGACGCGGCGATGTACCACGCCAAGGGGCTGGGCAAGAACGGCTATAGCTTTTTCGATGTGTCGATGAACACCAATGCGCGCAAACAGCTGCAGCTGTTGCAGGACCTGCGCAATGCCGTGGAGCAGCAGCAGTTTCGCTTGTATTACCAGCCCAAGTTCGATGCCGCCAGCGGCATTGCGGTGGGCGCCGAAGCCTTGTTGCGCTGGGAGCATCCGCAACAGGGCCTGTTGATGCCCGCGACGTTTATCGACCTGGCGGAGAAAACCGGGCTGATCATTCCCATCGGCGAATGGGTGCTGAATGAAGCCTGCCGCCAGATGCGCGTGTGGTACGTGCAGGGTTATGAAGAGTGGCGCATTGCGGTGAACTTGTCCGCGTTGCAGTTTTGCCATGCCGGGCTGGTCGACAGCGTCGCTGCCGCGCTTGAACGCCATCAGTTGCCGCCTAACAGCCTGACCCTGGAAATCACCGAAACCACCGCCATGAGCGATGCCGACGCGAGCATGAACGTGTTGCAGCAGCTGTCCGACATGGGTGTCGACCTGTCGATTGATGACTTCGGCACCGGCTATTCCAGCCTGATGTACCTCAAGCGCCTGCCGGCCAACGAGCTGAAGATCGACCGGGGCTTTGTGCGTGATCTGGAACACGACAGCGACGACGCCGCCATCGTCTCGGCCATCGTCGCCCTCGGCCAGGCCTTGGGGCTGCGGATCGTGGCCGAAGGTGTGGAAACCGACCGGCAGCAGGATTTTCTGACGCGCCTGGGCTGTAACTCCCTGCAAGGCTACTTACTGGGCCATCCGCTGCCGGCAGACGGTTTCATGGCCGATATTCGCCGTGCCGAAGACGCCGCGGCGCCTGACAAAAAACTGGGCTGAGGGGGTCTCAAAAACGCTTCGCCCCACTCGGCACCTCGCTCAGGCTGGGTGTGCCCGTAATCCGCCCAGCTTGGTTAGCGGGGCGCCTGAGGTCAAAAGCAAGAGCGGCTCGCTTCGCATCGTGGTTAGGGTTGGTGGCTGCACATCTTCGGTAAAAACATAGCCTTGGAAAATGAGGTTCTGGTGGTGGGCAGGCTTTCTGTGGTGAGGCGCTTGTTGTGGTGAGCGGGCTTGCCCCGCGCTGGGCTGCGAAGCGGCCCCAAACCCAGGCAACTCGGTGTGTCAGCTAAACCACATCGCCTGAGATAGGGCCGCTTCGCAGCCCAGCGCGGGGCAAGCCCGCTCACCACAGAAAACCTGCGCACCACAACAAGCCCGCTATCACAAAGTTATTTGTCAGCCTTTAAGAATATCTATGCCGCCGATGGCGGCCTCACAGCCGACCAGGATGCTACCAATGCGCTCATATCCACACATAACGCAGCGCGGCATAACCTTTACTGGAAAACTCGCTGAGCAGGCTGGCTTCGGATTTTAGTCGGATGCCGTAGCCCGCATTGAAGAAACCGTTGATCTGCCACTTGAGCGCGTCGGCCAGCGGGTAATGATCACGGCTTTCCAGAAAGCGCGGCAGGTCCGGGCTTTGCTCGATAATCCTCTGTGCCGATCGATGATCGTGTCCCGGCTGACGCTTCGGTTCCAGTCAAAACGACCGCGCAATCCTCCCCAGCGTCTCCATCGCTTTTTCCGACGCTTCTGTCCAGGGGCTGCCGTAATTCAAGCGGATGCAATTCCTGAAGCGCTGGGTTGCGGAGAAGATCGGCCCCGGCGCGATGCTGATGCCTTGGGCCAATGCCATCTGGAACAGTTTTAACGAGTCGATCTGTTCCGGCAGTTCCAGCCACAGGAAGTAACCACCGGCCGGTTGGCTGACGCGGGTTTGTGCCGGGAAGTAGCGGCCGATGGCAGCGAGCATGGCGCTTTGCTGTTCCTCCAGGGCATAGCGCAATTTGCGCAGGTGCCGGTCGTAGCCGCCGTGTTGCAGGTAGTCGGCTATCGCCGCCTGCGCCGGCATCGATGGGCACAACGAGGTCATCAGCTTCAAACGCTCGACTTTCTGCGCATAGCGCCCGGCGGCAACCCATCCCACCCGATACCCCGGCGCGAGGCTCTTGGCGAAGGAGCCGCAGTGCATCACCAGGCCTTCGGTGTCGAAAGCCTTGGCCGGCTTGGGCGCGTGCTGGCCGTAGTACAACTCGGCGTACACATCGTCTTCGATCAACGGCACCTGGTGGCTGCGCAGCAGTTCCACCAGCGCTTGTTTTTTGGTTTCGGGCAGGGTGGCGCCCATGGGGTTTTGGAAACTGGTCATGCTCCAGCACGCCTTGATCGGGTAGCGCGCAAGGCTTTGCGCCAGGGCATTGAGATCGATGCCGTCGCGCGGGTGCACCGGGATCTCCACCGCCTTGAGCTTCAAACGCTCCAGAACCTGCAGGCAGGCATAGAACGCCGGTGCTTCGATGGCCACCAGGTCGCCCGGCTCGGTCACGGCCTGCAGGCACAGGTTCAGCGCTTCGAGGGCGCCGTTGGTGATCAGCAGTTCTTCCATGGGCAGCATCAGGCCGCCGACCATATAGCGCAGGGCAATCTGCCGACGCAATTGCGGGTTGCCCGGCGACATGTCGGTAACCACCAGGCGCGGGTCCATCTCCCGGCTGGCGCTGGCCAGGGAGCGGGCCAGGCGCGGTAACGGGAACAGCATCGGGCTGGGAAACGCCGAACCGAAGGGCACGGTGTTGGGGTCTTTGATCGAGTCGAGCACCGAGAACACCAGTTCGCTCACATCCACCTCGGTGGATTCATGCACCTGCTCGCTCACCACCGGCTCGGAAAACGGGCGCGGTGCGTGGGTATTGACGAAATACCCGGAACGCGGACGGGCGCGGATCAGTCCACGGCGCTCCAGCAGGTAATAAGCCTGGAACACCGTAGAGGGACTGACGCCGTACGTCTGGCTGGCATAACGCACCGACGGCACGCGCTGGCCAGGCCCCAGGACACCGGAGCGGATCAGTTCGGCGATGTCGTCGGCGAATTTTTCGTAGCGTTTCATGGGGGCCTTAAACTTATGTTTTTTATATGAGTGCAGATCCCACATTGGATCACCATCATTTTTCGATACCGCGCGCTCAGCGGTTGAGCGGCGCCACGAAGCGGCTTTCAGCAGCGCTGTAGACCCACGGCTCATCCACATCCGTCACCTTGAAGCGCAGCGTCTGCGAACTGCTCGCCGGCTTGTCCGCCAGCAGTGTGACCGACACCGGCACATCGACGATCTCCCCCGGCGCCAGGCTCAGTTCGGTCTTTCCTTGCAGTTGGAAACCGTCGGCTTCCACCAGCTCCACCCGGTATTGCTGGCGCTGCTGGGTCTTGTTGATGACCTTGAGACTGTAGATGTTTTCAATCAGGCCCTGGCTGTTTTCGCGGAACAGGCCACGGTCCTTGGTCACGTCCAGCGACACCATCGGCCGTTGCATCAGGGCCACCACCAGCGCGGCGATCATCACCAGCAGCACGGCACTGTAGCCGATCAGGCGAGGGCGTAGCAGGTGTGTCTTGCCGCCCTGCAGTTGATGTTCGCTGGTGTACCGCACCAGGCCGCGCGCATAGCCCATCTTGTCCATGATCGAATCGCAGGCGTCGACGCAGGCCGCGCAGCCGATGCATTCCATTTGCAGGCCGTCGCGGATGTCGATGCCGGTGGGGCACACCTGAACGCACAGCTGGCAGTCGATGCAATCGCCCAGGCCGAGGTCGGCCGGCCTGGCCTCGCGTTTACGCGGGCCGCGCTGCTCGCCACGCGCGGCGTCGTAAGAGATGGTGAGGGTGTCTTTATCGAACATCACACTCTGGAAACGCGCGTAGGGGCACATGTGCATGCACACCGCTTCACGCAGCCAGCCGGCGTTGAGGTAGGTCGCGGCGGTAAAGAACAGTACCCAGAACAGGCTGACGCCGCCCATCTGCCAGGTCAGCAGTTCCGTCGCCAGCGGGCGGATGGGGGTGAAATAACCGACAAAGGTCAGACCGGTCAGCACACTGATGCCCAGCCACAACGTGTGCTTGGCCGAGCGCCGCGCCAGTTTGTTCAGGCTCCAGGGCGCCGCTTGCAGCTTGATGCGCTGGTTGCGCTCGCCCTCGGTGACTTTTTCGCACCACATGAACAGCCAGGTGAACGAGCTTTGCGGGCAGGTGTAGCCGCACCAGACACGCCCGGCGAAGACCGTAATGGCAAACAGGCCGAAGGCACAGATGATCAACAGCGCCGATAAGAGGATGAAGTCCTGGGGCCAGAACGTCGCACCGAAAATGTGGAACTTGCTTTGCGCCAGGTCCCATAGCACGGCTTGCCGGCCGCTCCAGTTCAGCCACACGGTGCCGAAGAAGGCCACGAACAGAAAGCCGGCACCGAACACGCGCAAGGTGCGGAACAGCCCGGTGAAGCTGCGGGTATGGATCAGGGTGTCGCTGGATTTGGCCTTGACCTTCTTTGGGTGCACAGGCTCAAACATTTCCACGGTAGGGATTCGTTCGCTCATGGTCGTTCGCTCATCAGCCTCCATCAGGCCAATGGACTATGCGCGGCAAGCCGTTTGCAGAACAGACTCAGCTGGAACGATAAAAAGCGGATCAGATGCTCTGCAGGCGCAGGCCTGCGTCAGTGTGCTGCACCCCAGGGCTATCAGGGTGCAGTCGGTTGCACTGCGCGTTGATACAGATCAATCAAATCGCCGATCCCGATTCAGTGACCTTTTTGTGCTGGCGCCCATCGATTGCGCCGGCCACCGTAAGAGCGGCGGCCTCCTGTTCGGTGATGTAGACGCGCTCGGCACCTACATCCACATACGACATGGCGCGGGGCATGTCGGTGCTTACCGTTACTTCCGCGGCCGGCAGGCTGTATTCGCGACCTTCGTCATTGACCTTGAAAAAACACGTCTGGTTATCGATACGGACAGGCATGGCGTTCTCCTTTCATAGACATTCAGCCGTTAGGGCGTCGGCACGTGCCCGACGTTCCCGGCAACTGACTGGTGGTCGCCGCTGTCCATCCTTTACCCATAATTAGAAAGGAAAGGTGTATGGACGCTTGGTGGGATGAAGTGTGGGTGACCCTGCAGGCTGAGTTCGCCGATATCGGCGATGCGCGGCAAGTGACCCAGATCACCGTGCGCTTGCTGATCGCCGCGCTCCTGGGCGGCATTCTGGGGTTTGAGCGCGAGCACAAGGGCAAGGCTGCCGGGGTGCGCACCCATATGCTGGTGGCGTTGGGCGCGGCACTGTTTGTGCTGGTGCCACAGATGTCCGGCAACCAGGCCGATGCCATGAGTCGGGTCGTGCAAGGGGTGATTGCCGGGATCGGATTCCTGGGCGCCGGTACCATTCTCAAAGGCAAGGAGGACGAGGCAGGCCAGCAAGTCAAGGGCCTGACCACCGCGGCCGGGCTGTGGATGACCGCCGCCATCGGCGTGGCGGCGGGCATGGGGCGCGAAGCGACAGCGGTGTTGAGTACGTTGCTGGCGCTGGCGGTATTCAGCGTGGTGCCGATGATCGTCAAGCGCTTCGAGAAGGACTGACAACCACGCCAGGATGGGGGGCAGGTGGCTCCTGCATGGGCGGTGGAGGGTTTTCAGGCGGTTCCTGCTCGGGGATCGGCTCCGGTTCAGTAGGCGGCAGGGTCGGGTTATCGATATTCGGGTCGGGCGTTTCAGCCGGGATCGGGATCGTCATCGGTGTGGCCTCCTTTGTGCTTTGCTCTACCGGTGGACATCCGCACGGGCGATTTGATTCCCGCCCAATGGCGGCACATCCACCTGAACTTTTAATGCAGGCGCAGGCTCGGACCTAATGCGCCAACGCTCAGGGAGAGTGCTGGCGTATTGGATTCGGATCTAGCAAAGAGCGTCCACTGGGCGTAAGGGGAAGATGCTCGATGACTGCTGAAACACAGGTTCCAGACACTGCCGTATTGCCGCTGTCCCAGGCTTTGTTATTGCCCAGGATCGCGATCGAAAGCACCAGCCCCGTGATTGACGGTGGCGAGTTCGCGGTCAAGGCCGTGGTCGGCCAGCGCATTCACGTGACCAGCAAAGTCTTTGCCGACGGTCATGACAAGCTGGCCGTGCTGATCCGCTGGCGCCCGCTGCGTGACGAGAGCTGGCATAGCGTGGTGATGACCGACGTCGGTAACAATGGCTGGGAAGGCGCGTTCACGGTGGCCCAACAGGGGCCCCATGAATACTGCATCGAAGCCTGGATCGATACCTACGCCAGCTTTTGCTACGAGTTGCGCAAGAAGCACGAAGCCGGCGTGCCGGTGAGCCTGGAGCTGCAGGAAGGCCGCAGCCTGGTGCAGCAGGCCGCCGAGCGCAGCGACAACGAACTGCGCGATCGCCTGATGCTGCTGCACCATGAACTTTCCGGTTTGCTGGAAACCGAGCAAGTTGCGTTGTTTCTGCACGAAGACAGTGCACACCTGATGACCCAGGCCGACCACCGCGCTTACTTGAGCATCGGCACGGTCTACCCGATTGACGTCGAACGTGAACGCGCGCAATTTGCCAGCTGGTATGAGCTGTTTCCGCGCTCGATCACCGACGATCCAGCGCGTCACGGCACGTTCAATGACGTGCACTCGCGCCTGTCGATGATCCACGACATGGGCTTCGACGTGCTGTACTTCCCGCCGATCCACCCGATCGGGCGCAGCCACCGCAAAGGCAGGAACAACTCACTCACCGCCGGCCCGGACGATCCCGGCAGCCCTTACGCCATCGGCAGCGAGGAGGGCGGTCACGAGGCCATCCATCCGCAGTTGGGCAGCCGTGAAGACTTCCGCCGCCTGGTCAAGGCCGCCGCCGATCACGGCCTGGAAATCGCTCTGGACTTCGCCATCCAGTGCTCCCAGGACCACCCGTGGCTCAAGGAGCATCCAGGCTGGTTCAACTGGCGCCCGGACGGCACGATCAAATATGCCGAGAACCCGCCGAAGAAGTATCAGGACATCGTCAACGTCGACTTTTATGCCGCCGATGCGATTCCGGGGTTGTGGACCGAATTGCGCGATATCGTCGTGGGTTGGGTGGAAGAGGGCGTGAAGACCTTTCGCGTCGACAATCCCCACACCAAACCGCTGCCGTTCTGGCAGTGGCTGATCAGCGATGTGCGGTCCAAGTACCCCGACGTGATCTTCCTGGCGGAAGCGTTTACCACGCCGGCAATGATGGCGCGCCTGGGCAAGGTGGGTTACTCCCAGAGCTACACCTATTTCACCTGGCGCAACACCAAGGCCGAGTTGAGCGAATATTTCACTCAGCTCAATCAGTCGCCGTGGCGCGAGTGCTACCGGCCGAACTTTTTCGTCAACACGCCGGATATCAACCCCGCGTTCCTGCACCAGTCCGGGCGCCCGGGTTTTCTGATCCGTGCAGCGCTGGCGACCATGGGCTCCGGCCTGTGGGGCATGTATTCGGGTTTCGAACTGTGCGAAGCCGCGCCGGTGCCGGGCAAAGAGGAATACCTGGACTCGGAGAAATACGAGATCCGACCACGGGACTTCACCGCGCCCGGCAACATCATTGCCGAGATTGCCCAGCTCAATCGCATCCGTCGCCAGAACCCGGCGCTGCACACGCACTTGGGCTTGAAGATCTATAACGCGTGGAACGACAACATCCTGTACTTCGGCAAGCGCAGCGAGGACGGCAGTAACTTCATTCTGGTGGCGGTCAACCTCGACCCTTATAACGCCCAGGAAGCCCATTTCGAACTGCCATTGTGGGAGATGGGCCTGCCGGATGATGCCCAGACCCAAGGCGAAGACTTGATGAACGGCCATCGTTGGACCTGGTATGGCAAGACTCAGTGGACGCGCCTGGAACCGCAGATGCCGTTCGGGATCTGGCGCATCACCACCTGATGTGGGAAGGGGCAAGCCCCTTGCACATTGAGCCTGCAAGATTTATCGAGTGTTTCAGGAGTTTCCAATGGCGAAGAAACCCAAGGCTGCCACCTTTATCAAAGACCCGCTCTGGTACAAGGACGCGGTGATCTATCAGGTGCACGTAAAATCTTTTTTCGATTCCAACAATGACGGGATCGGCGATTTTCCAGGCTTGATCGCCAAACTCGACTACATCGCCGATCTGGGCGTGAACACCATTTGGTTGCTGCCGTTTTATCCATCGCCGCGCCGCGACGATGGCTACGACATTGCCGACTACCGCGGTGTGCACAGTGACTACGGCACCATGGCCGACGCCAAGCGCTTTATCGCCGAAGCGCACAAACGCGGCCTGCGGGTGATCACCGAATTGGTGATCAACCACACCTCCGATCAGCACCCCTGGTTCCAGCGGGCGCGCAAGGCCAAGCCCGGTTCGGCCGCACGGGACTTCTACGTGTGGTCCGATGACGACCAGAAATACGACGGCACCCGCATCATCTTCCTCGATACCGAAAAGTCCAACTGGACCTGGGACCCGGTCGCCGGCCAGTACTTCTGGCACCGCTTCTATTCCCACCAGCCCGACCTCAACTTCGACAATCCGCACGTGATGAAAGCGGTGCTTGAAGTGATGCGCTATTGGCTGGACATGGGCATCGACGGCCTGCGCCTGGACGCCATTCCATACCTGATCGAGCGCGATGGCACCAATAACGAGAACCTTGAAGAAACCCACGGGGTGCTCAAGCAGATCCGCGCCGAGATCGACGCCAATTACCCCGACCGCATGCTGCTGGCCGAAGCCAACCAGTGGCCGGAAGACACCCAGCTGTATTTCGGCGACAAAAAGGGCGACGACGGCGACGAATGCCACATGGCCTTCCACTTCCCGTTGATGCCGCGCATGTACATGGCGCTGGCCCAGGAAGATCGTTTCCCTATCACCGATATTTTGCGCCAGACCCCGGAAATTCCCGCCAATTGCCAGTGGGCGATCTTCCTGCGTAACCACGATGAACTGACCCTTGAAATGGTGACGGACAAGGAGCGCGACTACCTGTGGAACTACTATGCCGCCGACCGTCGCGCGCGGATCAACCTGGGCATTCGTCGACGCCTGGCGCCCTTGCTGGAGCGTGACCGCCGCCGGGTCGAATTGCTTAACAGCCTGCTGCTGTCGATGCCGGGCACGCCCACCCTGTATTACGGCGATGAAATCGGCATGGGCGACAACATCTATCTGGGCGACCGCGATGGCGTACGCACGCCGATGCAATGGTCCATCGACCGTAACGGCGGCTTCTCCCGCGCCGACCCGGCCAGCCTGGTGTTGCCGCCGATCATGGACCCGCTCTACGGTTATTTGTCGGTCAACGTCGAAACCCAGACCCAGGACCCGCACTCCCTTCTGAACTGGACCCGGCGCATGCTGGCGGTACGCAAGCAGTCCAAGGCGTTCGGTCGCGGCAGCCTCAAAATGCTCTCGCCGGCCAACCGCCGCATCCTGGCCTACACCCGCGAATACACCGGCGCCGATGGCCGCACGGAGATCATCCTGTGCGTGGCCAACGTGTCGCGCAGCGCCCAGGCGGCCGAGCTGGACCTGTCGGCATTTGCCGGCATGGTCCCGGTAGAGATGCTCGGCGGCAACGCGTTCCCGCCCATCGGCCAGCTGAATTTCCTGCTGACCCTGGCGCCCTACGGGTTTTATTGGTTTGTGCTCGCCGCGGAAAACCAGATGCCCAGTTGGCATGTGGAACCGGCGCAGAGCATGCCCGACTTCACCACATTGGTATTGAAAAAACGCATGGAAGAACTGCTCGAAGAACCTTGCCGCACCACCCTGGAACAGACCTCATTGCCGGCCTGGCTGCCCAAACGGCGCTGGTTTGCCGGTAAGGACACGGCGATCGACAGCGTACGCATTGCCTACGGCGTGCGATTTGGCGATGCCGAGCATCCGGTGTTGCTGAGCGAGCTGGAAGTCAGTGCCGGCGGCCAGGTCAGCCGTTATCAATTGCCGTTGGGCTTCCTCGGTGAAGACCAATTCACCAGCGCCTTGCCGCAGCAACTGGCCATGGCCCGCGTACGTCGAGCCCGCCAAGTGGGGCTGGTGACCGACGCGTTCAGCCTTGAGCATTTTGTTCGCGCGGTGATCCAGGGCCTGCAAGCCGGCACGCGGCTGGCCTGCAATGACGGCGAGTTGCGGTTCGACGCGACGCAACACCTGGGCGCGCTGCAATTGAACGATGAGTCGCCGGTGCGCTACTTGTCTGCCGAGCAGTCCAACAGTTCGGTGGTGGTAGGCGAGAGCCTGGTGCTCAAGTTAATCCGCAAAGTCAGCGCCGGGGTGCACCCGGAGCTTGAGATGAGCGCGTACCTGACCGAAGCCGGTTACGCGAATATTTCGCCGTTGATGGGCGCCATGGTGCGTCACGACAGCGACGGCCAGGACAACCTGCTGATGATCGCCCAGGGCTATCTAAGCAATCAGGGCGACGCCTGGACGTGGACCCAGAACAATCTGGAACGCGCGATCCGTGACGAACTGGCCGAGGCCCTTTCCGAGCAGGAGCAGCACTACAACGCCTTGGGCGAACTGGAGGATTTTGCCGCGCTGCTCGGCCAGCGCCTGGGCGAAATGCATCAAGTGCTCGGCGCCACTACCGCCCATAAAGACTTCGAGCCCGAAGTCACCAGCGTCAAAGACACCCAGGCCTGGGCCAAGGATGTCGGGGCGCAGATCAGTCGCGCGCTGCAACTGCTCGAACTGCATCAAAACCAATTGAACCCTGCCGATCAGGCACTGGTCAGTGAATTGCTGGCGCAGAAAAAAGCCATCGCCACGCACGTGAACAGCCTGGCGAAGGCCACCTTGGGCGGCTTGCGCATTCGCGTCCATGGCGATCTGCACCTCGGCCAGGTACTGGTGGTGAAGGGCGATGCCTATTTGATCGACTTCGAAGGCGAACCGGCGCGACCGCTGCATGAGCGACGGGGCAAGCACAGCCCGTACAAAGATGTCAGCGGTGTGCTGCGCTCCTTCGATTACGCGGCGGCGATGGCTTTGAATCTGCAAGGCGTCGACCATTCGGCCCAGGCCGATCAGGCACGCCAGCGTGTGACCGAGCGCTATGTGAAGGAGGCGCGTCAGGCATTTATCCAGGCTTATCAGCAGGCTACGTCTACACTGGCGCATGACTGGCAGGATGCCAACGGCCAGGACGCCGCGCTGACTTTGTTCAGCCTGGAGAAGGCCGCGTATGAAGTGGCCTACGAAGCGGAAAACCGCCCGACCTGGTTGCCCGTGCCTCTGCAAGGGCTGCACAGCCTGTTGAGCGGGCTTATACCTATATCGAAAACTGCACGCGGTGGGGAGACGTCATGAGCTATACACATAAAGAACCGCTGCAGCCAAAGTTGACTGCAATGCCGGCGTCCAAGGACGTCGAAGCGCTGGTGCGCGCCGAGCACCACGACCCGTTTTCGATTCTCGGGCCCCATGACGATGAGCAGGGTGGCCAATTTATCCGTGCATTCCTGCCGGAGGCATTGAGTGTGCAGGTGCTGAGCCGCGACGGTGGTGAAACGCTCGGCAGCCTTGACGCGACCCAGGTGCCTGGGCTGTTTGTCGGGCACTTCTCTACTCGTCAGCCGTACTTATTGAAAATTCAGTGGGCCGGCGGCGAGCAGATCACTGAAGACCCCTACAGCTTCAGCCAATTGCTGCTGGGGGAAATGGACCTGTATCTGTTTGCCGAGGGCAATCACCGCGACCTGGGCAACTGCCTGGGTGCACAGGTCACCAGCGTCGACGGCGTGCAGGGCGTGCGCTTTGCCGTGTGGGCACCGAATGCCCGGCGTGTGTCGGTGGTGGGTGACTTCAATATCTGGGACGGACGCCGTCATCCGATGCGCCTGCGCCATCCTTCAGGCGTGTGGGAGATCTTCATCCCACGCCTGCAGCCGGGTGCCGCCTACAAATACGAGATTCTCGGTGCCCACGGTATTTTGCCCCTCAAGGCCGACCCCGTGGCGCTGGCGACCCAACTGCCGCCGGACACCGCCTCGAAAGTTGCCGCGCCGCTGCAAGTAGACTGGCAGGACCACGACTGGATGCAGGCGCGTGCCGACAAGCAAAAGTCCAGCGCGCCCTTGTCGATCTATGAATTGCACGTCGGCTCCTGGCAGTGCGAATTGGACGAGGCCGGTGAAGTGGCCCGGCAGTACGGCTGGCGGGAACTGTCGGAGCGTTTGATTCCCTATGTTCAGCAACTGGGCTTCACCCATATCGAGCTGATGCCGATCATGGAACACCCCTTTGGCGGGTCCTGGGGCTATCAAGCCCTGTCGCAGTTCGCGCCCAGCGCGCGCTTCGGCTCGCCGGAAGATTTCGCTTACTTCGTCGATGCCTGCCACCGGGCTGATATCGGTGTGATCCTTGATTGGGTGCCGGCGCATTTTCCGACCGACACCCACGGCCTGGCGCAATTTGACGGCACCGCGCTGTACGAATACGCCAACCCGCTCGAAGGCTTCCACCAGGATTGGGACACGCTGATCTACAACCTGGGCCGCACCGAAGTGCACGGCTTTATGCTGGCGTCGGCGCTGCACTGGCTCAAACACTTCCACGTCGATGGTCTGCGCGTGGATGCGGTGGCATCGATGCTGTATCGCGACTATTCGCGCAAAGCCGGCGAGTGGGTGCCCAACCGGCATGGCGGGCGCGAGAACCTGGAGGCCATCGACTTCCTGCGCCACTTGAACGACGTGGTTGCGCTGGAAGCGCCGGGAGCCCTGGTGATCGCCGAGGAGTCCACGGCCTGGCCTGGCGTCAGCCAGCCGACCCAGCAAGGCGGCCTGGGCTTCAATTACAAATGGAACATGGGCTGGATGCACGACTCGCTGCACTACATCCAGCAGGACCCGGTATACCGTGCCCATCATCACAACGAGCTGAGTTTCGGTCTGGTGTATGCCTGGTCCGAGCGTTTCATCCTGCCGATCTCCCATGACGAAGTGGTCCATGGCAAGCATTCGCTGATCGACAAGATGCCCGGCGACCGCTGGCAGAAATTTGCCAATCTGCGCGCCTACCTGGCGTTCATGTGGATGCATCCGGGTAAGAAGTTGCTGTTCATGGGCTGCGAATTCGGCCAGTGGCGCGAGTGGAACCATGACCAGCAACTGGACTGGTACCTGCTGCAATACCAGGAACACCAGGGTGTGCAAAAGCTGGTGGGCGACTTGAATCGCCTGTACCGCCAGGAGCCGGCCCTGCACGAGCAGGACGACGCGCCGCAAGGTTTCCAGTGGCTGATCGGCGACGATGCGATCAACAGCGTCTACGCCTGGCTGCGCTGGAGCAAGGACGGCAAACCGGTGTTGGTGGTGGCCAACTTCACGCCGGTGCCTCGCGAGCACTATGCCGTGGGCGTGCCGTTTGCCGGGCGCTGGAGCGAGGTGATCAACAGTGACGCGGATATGTACGCCGGTTCCAATTTCGGCAATGGTGGCGAAGTGTTCACCGTCGACGAGCCGCGCCATGGTCAGCCCGTTTCGCTGTCGTTGAATCTGCCGCCACTGGGGGTGCTGATTCTGCGGCCCGAGCCGAGTTAAAGGCTCTGCGGTGCGGGATTCTGTTGTCCGCGTTGCTGGCAGGGTGCCACAATGGCGCCTTTGTCGCGGCAACGGAATCAGGCGTATTTCATGAATGGCCTTGGACACGGGCAGGATCAGGATGAGCGCATCGAGCAGCAAGTGCGGGCCGACCGCCTGCACCAGCTGTTCCGGCAGTCATTCGCGGCGATATTCGGCAGCTATCTGGCGGCAGCGATGCTGTGCTGGTTGTGCTGGGACCGCCTGGATCAACCCATCATGCTGTTCTGGCTGGCGGCCCTGGGCGTTTCATCGCTGTTGCGCATCCTGATGTTCATGGAGTGGTTTCGCTGCCCCAACAGCGAGCGCCTGCCGGCGCGCTGGGAACGGCGCTATTGGATCACGCTGGTGCTTTCTGCGGGGATCTGGGGCGGCGGTGCGTTTGCGCTGATACCCACCGATGACCGCCTGTCCCAGGTGCTGGTCATGCTGTTCACCGTGGGCATGTCGGTGGCTGCGGTGTCCTGTTATTCGGCGTATCGCTACATGACGGTGGTCTCCATCAGCCTCGTGCTGATGCCCTGCACGGTGTGGCTGTTGCTGCAGCCGTCGTCGATGCAGGTCGGCGTCGCGATTGCGGTGCTGGTGTTCTCCACTTTTGTATTCAGCGCCACCCGCAAGCTGTCCGACGCCTTGGAGAAGGCTTTCCGCCTGACGCGGCAGATGGAACGGGCCCATAGCATATCCACTCGTGCCGCACAGACCGACGAACTGACCGGGCTGATGAATCGCCGGGCGTTTTTCGAGCGTGCCCAGGCGTTGTACGCACAGTGTCGACATCACCAGCAGCCGCTGTGCGCGCTGATGCTCGACATGGACCATTTCAAACAGATCAACGACACCTACGGCCACCAGGCCGGCGACCAGGTGCTGCGCCAGATCGGCGCAGTGATCAGCACCTCGTTCCGGCAGGCCGACGTGTACGGGCGTCTGGGCGGCGAGGAATTTGCGGTGCTGCTGCCCAACACTTCGCTGGAGACGGCGCGCGCTATCGCCGAGCAGTTGATTGCGTCCATCGCCGGCATGGCCGCCGAGCCGGTCAAGGGCCTGTCGGCCAGCCTCGGTGTGGCGTCCACCCACCCTGGGCAGCAGGACCTGCACGGGCTGATGAATACCGCAGATAAAGCGCTGTACCGCGCCAAGGCTTTGGGCCGCAACCAGGTCGCGGTGGCGGAGTAGGGCGCTCAATCCCTGAGCATGGCCTTGATCAGCACGCGAGAGACCTGATCGGCCGAGTAGGGCTTGGGCAGGAACTCAAATCCCTCATAGCCGTTTTCCGCCAGTTCTTCGCTGTAGCCCGAGGTGAGCACCACCGGCAGATCGGCGCGGCGTTGGCGCAACACCTTGGCCATGGCTACGCCGGTCATGCCGGGCATCACCACATCCGAGAAAATCGCATCGAATGCGTTCGCGTCCTGGCCGGCCAGGGTCAACGCCTGTTCGGCATCGGTGGCCCACGTTGTCTGGTAGCCCAGGTCCTGCAGGATCTGGCTGGCGAAGCGTCCGACCTCAAGATTGTCTTCCACGATCAACACACGGCAGTGCGCGGTGTCATGGGCCGGTGCCGGTTCGTCAGTCCGGCCGGGGTGGACCGACGCCTGAGCTTCGACCTGCGGCAGGTACAGGGTGAACACCGAGCCCTGGCCCAGGGTGCTGGCCACGTCGATATTGCCTCCCGACTGTTTGGCGAAACCGAACACTTGGGAGAGCCCCAGCCCTGTGCCTTTGCCGACAGCCTTGGTGGTGAAAAACGGCTCGAAGATACGCTCGATGGTGTCGCTGGCAATGCCGGGGCCGGTGTCGGCCAGTGCGATAGCGATATGCGCCTGGCGCGAGCCGGCATCGCCACGGATGCGCGGCAGCGGGCGTTGGCCGGTGACGCGCAGGGTCAGCGTGCCCTGGCCGTCCATGGCGTCCCGCGCATTGAGGGCGATATTGATCAGTGCGGTTTCGAACTGGCTTGGGTCGATCCGTGCAAAACAGGGCTGCGTCGGCAGCTCGACGCGCACTTGAATACGTGCACCGGTGACGCTCTCGAGCATCTCGCCGATATTCTGCACGCGCTGGCCGACGTCGAAGACTTCCGGGTTCAGCGGCTGGCGCCTTGCGAAAGCGAGCAACTGGCTGGTCAACTTGCTGGCGCGTTCGACGGTATCGGAGACCGCGCCCATGTAGCGCTGGCGGCGCTCTTCGGACAAGCCCGGTTGGCGCAGAAAGTCCACCGAGGAGCGAATGATGGTCAGCAGGTTGTTGAAGTCGTGGGCCACGCCGCCGGTCAACTGGCCGATGGCCTCCAGCTTCTGCGACTGGCGAAGTGCCGCTTCGGCCTGGGCCAACGCCAGGGTGCGCTCTTCGACACGCTGTTCCAGAGTGGTATTGAGTTCGGCATAGGCGGCCAGGCCGGCGCGCACATCGGCGTCGGCGCGCACGCGCTCGATATGTGCCCAGGAGCGCTCGGTGACTTCGCGCAGCACGGCCAGGTCGTACTGCGACCACGGCCGCGCCGTTTTGTCGTGAACGGCCATCAGCGCGCTCAGGCGACCGTTGCGGATCAGCGGCATGCAGATGGTGGCGGTCAAGCCCAGTGCCTGGAATTGCGCGGCTTCATGGGGCGGCAGTTCGCGCAGATTGTTATGGATCACCAGCGGCTCACCGGCGCGCAGGCACTTGACCGCGCGCTCGCCGAATGCCGCAAGGCTGTAACGGCCGACAATGCTCGGCGAACCGGGTGCGGTCCAATTGTCGCGGATGGTAAAGCCGTCTTCATCGTCGTCCATGTCGGCGTAGGCGCAGTTGCTCACCTGCAAATGTTCAGCCACCAGGCGGGTGGTGGTGGTCATGATCGCCTGGGCGTCGTTGGCGTTGGTTACCGCGCTGCCGATGGCGTCCAGCAGCGCCAGGCGACGCGCGAGGAACACCGTGGCGGTGGTTTCGGTCACGGTGTCGAGCATGCCGACCACCTTGCCCTGAGGGTCGCGTATCGGGCTGTAGCAGAACGTGAAGTACGCCTGTTCCGGCGTCGGGCCGCGCTCGATCATCAGCGGGAAGTTTTCGATGTAGGTCGCATGGCCTTCGAAGGCCGCGCTGGCGATATGACTGACCTCGTCCCAGACCTCGCTCCAGATTTCACTGAACGGGCGGCCGAGGGCATAGGGCTTGTTGCCCAGGATCGGAATGAAGGCGTCATTGTAGAGCGTGATCAGTTGCGGCCCCCAGACGATCGCCTGGGGAAAGCTCGACGCGAAACACAGCGCCACGGTGGTCTTCAAAACATCCGGCCACTGCTCCAACGGCCCCAGGGGCGTACTTGCCCAATCATGCTGACGAACCTGTTCAGCCATGTCGCTGCTGCTTTGCAGCCAATTCATCATTGGGGTAACACCTTGTTTGCCACGCTCGTTAGTTACTTGGATAGGCCAGGCAGCCAAGCTACAGACCCGAATGGCCGCCGCCAGTTCAGCGGATTATCCACGAGATGGCATTTTGATGCTCTGTTGGTTTTAAAAGGCGAGGGTTGCCGACCGCCCTCTATTGTTGTGTGCCGAACAGCGCCGTCCAATAGATGCCTGCATCGCTCTTCGGGTCCATGGCGTACGCGGCGCCCAGCTCGCGAAATTGCGGGTTCATCAGATTGGCACAGTGGCCGGGGCTGGCAAGCCAGCCGTCTACCACCTTGCGCGGCGTGTCGAGGCCGGCGGCGATGTTTTCGCCGACCGTTTTGGCGGTATAGCCGGCCAGTTCGGCACGGTCGCCGGGGGTACGGCCATCGTGGTCCAGGTGATCGAAGAAATTACCGTTGGCCATATTGCGCGTATGGCTGTTGGCCGCGCCCGCCAGGTTGTCATTCCAGGTCAGCGCGGTGGTGGCGGTAAAGGCTTGCGTACCGCACTGGTGCGGCTGCGCGCGGGCGGCGTTGATCAGGCTGAGCACTTGCTTGCCCTCGGTCTGCCAGTCGCCTCGGCCGCTGGACAGCAATGGGCGGGCCAGCACGATGCGCCAGTCCTGGCCGGTGTTGCTCACGCCGATATCGACGTATTGCGGGTCGAGCACTACACGGCAGAAGCTCTCGCTCACCGCCTTCATGGCCGCTGCCGCGTCCTTGGGACCGGACAGGCTGATGGCCTGCACGTTCACCATCGGGTACGCGGCCCGGGCCAGCGCCTGCTGCAGATCGCCGGCGCTGTTGGCCGGCAGCACCAGGCGCGTGTCGCTGGTCAGCGGCGGCAATTCCTGGGAGCCCTGGTCGCCGCAGCGCTGCACCTGGCTGCGGTAGGCGTTGATCTGTTGTACCAACTGACTTTCTTCATTCGCCATCGCGCTGGCGCAGAACACCGTAGTGGCGGCCAGCGTCGTAAGACCCATCATCAATGACAGAACGCGCATGGACGTTACCCTTGAGCTTGAAAGTGCCCATGATGCGCGATGTAACCCGGTCTGGCGCAACGCCTTTTTTGTTTTTTTGCCTCAACGGGTGTTCAGCGGGGTATTCAAAGTGGCAATGCGGCAAACTGCCATCGCAGCGGCCAGGACGATCAGGCCCACCGCGACGCGGAATGTGATGTGCAGGCCGTGGGTGACAGATGCAGGTGTGGCGTGGATGACGTCCGGACTGGCCCACGCGAATACCGCGCCCAAGGCTGACGTGCCGAGAATCAGGCCCAGGTTGCGTGACAGGTTGAGCAAGCCCGAGACCGTGCCACGGCGGGCGGCGTCCACGTTGCTCATGACGGCGGTGTTATTGGCGGCCTGGAACAGGCTGTATCCGCAGGTCAGCATCACCAGCGCTCCCAGATAGGCCATCAGCCCCGACGCCAGGGACAACAGCAGCGCGCCACCCAGCAGTGTGCTCAGCCCGATCAGTGTGACGCGTCGGCTGCCCAGGCGGTCGGTCAGGCGCCCGGCGGGTACGCCGGTGAGCGCGGCGACACCCGGCCCGACGGCCATCGCCAGGCCCATCCATTCAGGCGCGAGGCCCAGCCCACGGGATAAATAGAACGGACCGACCACAAAGGTGGCCATGATCACCGCCGACACCAGCGCGCTCATGGCCAGGCCGGTGCGTAATGACGCGGCTTTCAAGGGTGACCACAAGCTGCCGGGCGCGCGTGCGTGCGGCAGATCCACCGGCAGATAGTGCCAGGCCAGCGCGGCAGCCAATAGCCCCAGTGGCGTGCCCACCCCAAACAACGCGCGCCACCCCCACAGGCTGAGCAGCAGGCCGCCGACACTGGGACCCATCGCCGTACCGAGTGCCGACAGGGTGCCGAGCAGCCCCATGACTCGGCCCATACGCGCCTTGGGCACGGTATCGCCCACCAGGCCCATGGCCATCGCCATCATGCTTGCCGCGCCGAGGCCTTGCAGCACGCGCGCGGTAATCAAGCCGTTCAACGACGGGGCGACACTGCACACTGCGCTCGCCACCGCGAACAGCAGCAACCCGGCGATCAACACCCGGCGCCGACCCAGGCGATCACCCAAATGACCCGCACTGACGATGACCGCCGTGATGCCCAGCAGGTACGCCAGCACCACCCATTGCACTGCCGGGAACGCTGCGTTGAAGGTCTGTGCCAGCGTCGGCAGGCCGACATTGGCGATGCTGGTGCCCAGCGAGGCCAGCAGCATGGCCAGGCCCAGGCTGACCAGAGCGCCGCGCGAAGAAGCGTGCATGGGGGGATTCCTTAATGATTGTGACTGTCGCAACTCTACGGCCTGACCTACCATGGCGGAAGACGCAGGGATTGCATTGAATACCTGCACAAAACGCCTGTTGGGGAGTGCTGATGCCCGATTTGAACCTGCTGATCACCCTGGATGTGCTGCTGGCCGAAGGCAGCGTCGAACGCGCGGCCAAGCGCCTGCGCTTGAGCCCTTCGGCCATGAGCCGTGCGTTGGCGCGCCTGCGGCACACCACGGGCGACCCGTTGCTGGTGCGCGCCGGTCGGGGCCTGGTGCCGACCCCCCATGCGCTGGCGTTGCGCGAGCAGGTCGGCCGGCTGGTGCAGGACGCCCAGGCGGCCTTGCGTCCGGCACGGGCGGTGGACATGGCCCAGGTCGAGCGCACCTTTACGTTGCGCACCAGTGAGGAGTTCGTCGCGTGTTTCGGCGCCGCGTTGCTTGCCCGCATGGCCCTGGAGGCACCCCGTGTGCGCCTGCGCCTGCTGAATAAAACCGACAAGGACACCGCGCCGCTGCGCGACGCCCGTGTGGACCTGGACATCGGCGTGGTCGACGCCGACGCCGGCCCCGAGCTGTTGACCCAGGCACTGTTCCGCGATCGCCTGGTCGGCGTGGTGCGCAGCGGCCATCCCCTCAGTCGCGGCGCAGTCAGCCTGCAGCGCTACGCCGACGGCCAACACCTGTATGTCTCCCGCCGAGGCCAGGACCGCGGCCAGATCGACGATGCGCTGCAAGCCCTGGGCGTTACGCGGCAGATCCACACCATCGTCGCCGGATTCGCCACCGCCATCGCCCTGGCGCGCGACACCGACATGATTGCCAGCGTCCCCGAACGCTACATCGCCCATCGCAGCGAGCTGTTCTGCTTTGACCTGCCGCTGAGCCTGCCCACCTTCAGCGTGGCCATGCTCTGGCACCCACGGCTGGACGCGGACCCGGCCCATCGCTGGCTGCGCGGCTGCCTGCGTGAGGTGTGCGGACCATGACCCCGGCGTAACAGGTACAATCGCCACTGCCTTGAAGCCCGACCCCCAGGAATGTGCATGTTCAGCCTCACCCGTTACACCGCACCGTGCCCCGAACCCATCAACGGCCAGATCCTGCAGATGGTGGTGGACAACCTCACCGACATCAGCAGCGTCGCGCTGCCGCCCAGCAACCTGCTGTACAACATTTATCAGTACGCCATCGGCTACGAGGTGCACCTGTACCTGGAGGCGTTGAACGGTGAGAAGGGCATCGCGGTCGAGCTGGTGGTGGCGACGGATGCCGAGGACCCGGAACAGGTGATCGGGTTTCTGTTGTGTCTACCGGTCAAGGATGACCCCGAGGCCTGCGGCATTCCCTTTATGGCCGTGCAGGCCGGGTCGCGGCGCCACGGGGTAGGGCGCGCCATGATGCAGGACGTGCTGGGGCGCTATCCCCATGCGGAACTGGCCTGCTCCGTGGAAAAGGTGCCGGCCTTCCAGGCCATGGGCTTTCAGGTACGCGGTGCGCGCGACACCCAGGTGCTGATGAACACGCGCCACTACGGCACCGACGGGTTGATGGGCGTGCTGGACGTGGCCGCGATTTACCGCTCGCTGGAAGTGCAACAGATTCACACCTACCTGCTGCAACGGCACGGCAAACGCGCCATGGTCGACGCGGAGCGCCAGCGCGACCGGCACCTGGATCAACTGGCGCGCAAGGTGCAGGTGTTCGTCACGGGCGCGGGCGATTGACCATGGCTGAAATGCTGGCCTGCAATTCCTGTTGCGCCTCTTCGCGGCTGATCTCGCCGTTGGCCGCTGCGTGGGACAACGCCTCGGCCGCCCCGAGCATTGCCCTCAAACCGGCTTGAGACACTGTGCCGGAGGGGGCGAAGGGCGTCAGGACATCGCGGCACTTGTCGAGGAAGATCGCTTCGTACTTGCGCTTGAGGGTTTCCAGTTCCGGGGAGCTGCTCAACGCCGCGATCACGCCCGGGATCTCACGGCCCTGCAGTAACACGCAATCGACGTAGGACGAGGCAATCACACCTGCGCGGCCTTCCAGGGTGGCCTCGCTGGCGTCGAGTGCGTCGACGAAAGCCTGGTTCTGGCGCCCGTCGAAGTCTTCGTACAGCGCCGCCAACAACCCCGCGCGGGTGACGAAATGGTCATAGACCACCGGCTTGGTGACGCCGGCCAACTCTGCAACACGACCCAGGGTCAGGGCATCGGTGCCTTCATCGCGCACCAGTTGCCAGGCCACCTCCAGTAATTGCTGCAGGCGATCTTCGCGGGACAGACGACGGCGGGGTGCAGGGGAATCGTGACTTGACATGCTTATATACCAAAAGTAACTTACTGTTCGTAACTTAAGCCCAGAGCCTAAACCGAACCGGAGTGAATGTCATGCACGCACTGATCGTTGTTGCCCATCACGACCCACAATCCCTGACTCACAGCATCGCCGCCCAGGTAGCCGATGGCCTGCGCCTATCGGGTCACACCTCTGAAATCGCCGACCTCGCCGCTGAGGGCTTCGACCCCCGTTACAGCGCCGCCGACCATCGGGTGCACCGCGAGCGCGCCACACCACCGGCCGATGTGCTGGCCGAGCAAGCCCGCATCGACCGCGCCGATGCTTTGGTTCTGGTGTTTCCCATTTATTGGTGGTCGATGCCTGGCCTGCTCAAGGGCTGGATTGACCGCGTGTTCGTCAACGGTTGGGCCATCGGCTACGGCCCGGACACCCCGGTCGTGAAAAAACTCGGGCATTTACAGGTGCACCTGCTGGCGCTTGGCGCGGCGGACTTCAGCGCGTTCGAACGGCATGGTTATGCCCAATCGATGCACACGCAGATTGACTACGGCATCTTTGATTACTGTGGCGCGAAGGTGCTCACATCCGAACTGCTACTGGAGTCGGAAAGCGGCAGCGCAGAGGCCCATTTGAGCACCGCGAGAACCGTGGGCCAGGGCCTGTTCAAGGCCGAGACGGTGGCAGGTTGATTCACCCGTCGCGAAACAGGTCGTGGGCGTCCAGCAGGCGATAGGCAATCTCCGGACGTTTTTCCATGCCGCGGCGAATCGCCGCCGGAATGGCCTGCCGGGTTTTGCGGCACAGGCCGGGCAGGTCGTCGATGACAATCTGAATGCCGCGCATGCTCTTGACTTCAGTATGGCCCGGCGCGACGTGCACGCGGATGCCCAGCAGTTCGTACATGCGTTGCTGCATGCGCTCCAGGTCCTGCAGGTTCTGCAGGTTTTCCAGACGTTCAAGCAGGCGTTTTTCTTCCTGGCGGGTGAGGCCGAGGATGCGTAAGTCGGCGTCGGGTGCTTGCAGCAATTGCTCGCGCTCGCATACGCAGGCGCCGGGTGGGCAGGGTTGGCGAATGTTCATGTTCAGTCCTCCCCATTCCGGCGCGCCGGGCTCAATAGGTCAGCGCGACACCCAGGCTGCTCAGGGCCTTCCAGTAGTCGGGATAGGTCTTGGCCACGCAGTCCGGGTCCTGGATGCGAATGCCCGTCACCTTCAACCCGGCCAGGGCAAAGCACATGGCGATGCGGTGATCGGCGTGGGTGTCGATCAGCGCCGAGCAGGCGGTGCCGGCTAACGCCGGGTCACTGGCCACCAGCAGGTCGTCGCCTTCGATGGTCGCCAGGCCCGGGCGGATTTCATTCAGGCCGTCGTGCAGCGCCTGTACCCGGTCACATTCCTTGACCCGCAGATTGGCCAATTCGGTAAAGCGCACCGGGGTGTTGTTGAACGCCGCCAGCACTGCCAGGGTCGGGATCGCGTCCTGCATCTGCGAGCCCACCACGGTGGCCTGCATATCAGGGAACTGGGCGATCAGCGCCTGCGCCTTGGCGTCCGGTTGGGTGAAATCCTGGGCGGCCACGCCAATGTCGATGCGGCCAGCGGTCAGCGCTTCGGCGGCCCACAGGTAGGTGGCGGCGGAAGCGTCCGGTTCGATCAGGTAGTCATGGGCGGTGTAGCCCGTTGGCGCGACGCGCCAGGTGGTGTCGTCGACAGCGTCGACCTGCGCACCGAAGGCGCGCATGCAATCCAGGGTCAGGTCCACATAGCCGCGGGCGCCGATGTCCTTGCCGGTCAGTGCCACTTCAATCGGCGCTTCACCGCAGGCGGCAAGCATCAGCAGGGCCGATACGTATTGGCTGGACAGCCCGCCGTCGATCTCGAAGCGCTTGGCCTGCACCTTGCCACGGCCATGCACGGTAACCGGTGGGCAACCCGTCGGGCTGTCGACCTGGATGCCGTTCCGGCCGAGGGTGGCCAGCAGCGGGCCGATCGGGCGCTTGCGCATGTAATCGTCGCCATCAAGCACCACGGTGCCCTGTACGGTGGCCACCGCGGCGGTGAGAAAGCGCATGGCGGTGCCGGCGTTGCCGAGAAACAGCGGTTGTGTCGGCAACTGCAGCTTGCCCTGGCCGGTGACCACGAACGTGGTGTCGTCCGGCTCGTCGATGGTCACGCCCATCTGGCGCAGGGCCACCGACATGTGGCGGGTGTCGTCGCTTTTCAGCGCGCCGCTCAAGCGGCTGGTGCCCTTGGCCAGGGCCGCCAGCAGCAGCGCGCGGTTGGTAATGGATTTGGAGCCGGGGGGCGCGACCTTGCCGATGAGCGGGGCGTTGGGTGGCGTAACGGTCACGGTTTTCTGCGAACTCAAGGTACAAGGCTCCTGATTCAAGGCAAAGTGGCACGGAGTGGCCGACGGGGCGGACCCGAATAATCGGGTATTGATGCCGTGCTGTCGAGGCTTAGCGCTGGCTCGACCAGTAATCATGCAGCGCCCGCGCCGCCGGTTCGATCTCGCTGGCGCGCTGCTGGTGGGCCGGGATATCCAGGTCGGCGGGCAATTCGAAGTTGTCCTGCTCGGCGCACCAGGAGATTTTTTCCAGGTTCGCCGCCTGTTCCGTCGGCAGGGGTGGCCAGTTACCGATGGCGGCGCCACGCAGGTAGCCGAAGCACCATTCTTCGGCCAGGGTCACCGTCTGGGCCCGATGCTCGGTTTCGTCGAAGCGCGGCGTAAAGCCCCGGGCGTCGCCGGCCAGTTGGGCCGCCAGGGTGTTGAGGTGGCGCACGCACAGGTCCAGAAACTGCTGCGCTTGGTCGGCGCTTTCCCACTTGGGGTTCTGGCCGCCCCAGATCGCCGGGAACCACTCGTCGATGGCCACCGGCGCCGGGCCGGAGACCAGGGCGGTGAAGTAGCCGTCGAGTTCGGCCACGTTCAATACCGAATGGTCATCGCCGTACCTGAGCAGGGTGTCTTCGAGGGCTTCGAAATCGGCGGGGGCGAGGGGCTGGGCGTGCATGGGCATATCCTTCAAACGTCGAGCGCCGCGCACTGCGCGGCTTAAAGCGCGAAGGATGGCGCGTGCGCGAGGTTTTATCCAGCGTCTTTTCGATCCCGTCGACCAGTCCCGCATTTGGCCGATGCGCCGTCGCGCAGCCTTGTTATAGTCTGGGCCTTCTCACCCGCCAGTCAGGGATCATGGCCATGTCCGAATACCAAGCCTTCGTCGTCGAACTCCACGACAACGTTGCCCATGTGCAGATCAACCGCCCGGAAAAGATCAACGCGATGAACGCCGCGTTCTGGACCGAGATCATCGACATTTTCCAATGGATCGACGACACCGACGCCGTGCGCGCCGTGGTGCTCAGCGGCGCCGGCAAACATTTCTCCTCCGGCATCGACTTGATGATGCTGGCCTCGGTGGCCAATGACCTGGGCAAGGATGTGGGCCGCAACGCGCGCCTGCTGCGGCGCAAGATCCTTGAGCTGCAAGCCTCGTTCAACGCCGTGGACACCTGCCGCAAGCCGGTGCTGGCGGCGATCCAGGGCTATTGCATCGGCGGCGCCATCGACCTGATCAGCGCCTGCGACATGCGCTACGCCGCCGAGGACGCGCAGTTTTCCATCAAGGAAATCGATATCGGCATGGCTGCCGACGTCGGCACTTTGCAACGGCTGCCGCGCATTATCGGCGACGGCATGCTGCGCGAACTGGCCTATACCGGGCGCATGTTCGGCGCCGAAGAGGCGCGCAGTATCGGCCTGGTCAACCGTGTGTATGCCGATCACCAGAGCCTGTTGGCCGGCGTGCTGGAGATGGCCCGTGACATCGCGGCCAAGTCGCCGATCGCCGTGACCGGCACCAAGGCGATGATCAGCTACATGCGTGACCACACGATCAATGATGGCCTGGAATACGTTGCCACCTGGAACTCGGCTATGTTGCAATCCAACGACCTGCGTGTGGCCATCGCGGCTCACATGAGCAAGCAGACACCCGAATTCGTGGATTGATAAACATGACCCCAGGCTGGATTACCACAACGCTGCTGGACAACGGCGCCCCCGGCGGCTGGGCCGTCGCCCGCAGCCGCGAGGGCTTTTTGCATGACGCCAATGGCCCGCTGTTCCCCCGGGAATGGCTCAAGCGCCAGGACCTGTCGGTGTTCGCCGAACACGGCATCGGCCACCTCGACGGCGAGCCGGTGTACCTGCTTGAGCTCAACTCGGCCGGCGAGGTGCCGGGTTGCAGTTGGCAGGGCTTGCGCGGCTTTATGCTGCAGGGCGATCACACGCTCTACAAGGTCCTGGGCTATGCCGCGCAGATCGGCACCTGGGCCCGCGAACATCGCTTTTGCGGCAGCTGCGGCCAAGCCATGATGCAGGTGCCGCGCGAACGCGCGATGTATTGCCAGGCGTGCGACCTGCGCAGTTACCCGCGCATCTCGCCGAGCATGATTGTGCTGGTGACCCGTGGCGACGAGATTTTGCTGGCGCGTTCGCCGCGTTTTGTGACCGGGGTCTACAGCACGTTGGCCGGATTTGCCGAGCCGGGCGAGTCGGCCGAAGACTGCCTGATCCGCGAGGTGCGCGAAGAGGTGCAGGTGGAAGTCAGGAATATTCAGTATGTGGGCAGCCAGTGCTGGCCGTTCCCGCATTCGATGATGCTGGGCTTTCATGCCGAATACGCCGGTGGCGATATCGTGCCCCAGGCCGACGAGATCGAAGACGCGCAGTGGTTCAACATCCATGACCTGCCGCCGTTGCCGGCGTCACGCTCGATTGCGCGCTACCTGATCGATCTCTATGTGGCGCGCCGCTTAGGCCACGCTGAACCAGTGCTGCCAGGCTAGGCGCACGGTCAGGCCAAGGACCACGGTGATAAACACCGGACGAATGAATTTGGCGCCGCCGCTGATTGCGCTGCGGGCGCCAAAGAAGGCGCCGCCCATCACTGAGATCCCCATCGCCAGGCCGACTATCCAGTCCACCGAACCGTTGAAGATAAACACCGACAGCGCTGCCGCGTTGCTGACGAAGTTCATGCTGCGCGCCACGCCGCTGGCTTTGACCAGGTCGATGGGGTGCAGCAGCAGGGTGCTGACGGTCCAGAACGCGCCGGTCCCCGGGCCTGCTACACCATCGTAGAAACCCAGGCCGAAGCCTTGGGTGGCCTGCCATTTCTTCTTGATCGGTGCGTCGGCTTCCAGCGGTGCCTTGGGCGTGCCGCCGAACAGCAGGTACAGGCCGCAGGCGAATACGATGACCGGGAGCATTTTGTTCAGGGTCTCGGCCGGCAGGTAATGGGCGACCACCGCCCCGGCAAGCGCGCCGACCAGCGTACCGACGATGGCGTGCACCCACTGGCGCGGGTGGAACAGCTTGCGACGATAGAAGGTGAAGCTGGCGGTGGCCGAGCCGAACGTGGAACTGAGCTTGTTGGTGCCCAGCACCAGGTGCGGCGGCATGCCGGCGGTGAGCAGCGCCGGAGTTGTCAATAGCCCGCCGCCGCCGGCGATGGCGTCGATGAATCCGGCAATAAAGGCCACAACGGCAAGAATGGCGAGGGTGGTGAGGTCAACGCTGAGTTCGAAGGGCATGGGCAGGGCTTATGGTTGGCAGGGCGCTATGCGGAAGGTCGCCATCTTACCTGCCGAATGTATGCAGAACCAACTGTGGGAAGGGGATTGCCCCCGATTGCGGTGTATCAGTGACAGATAAGCTGACTGACACATCGCCATCGGGGGCAAGTCCTCTCCCACCTATTTGGCTATTTGTGGGTGCCCAGCCACTCCAGCGCGGTGCGCCAGATGCAAATCCCCAGAAAGTATGCCGACATCAGCGACCACAGGCCGAATGTCCACGGATTGGTGTTGGGATAATCCACGACCATCAAAAAGCTGCACAGCAACCAGATGGTGGTCACCGCGATATTGATCGGCATAAAGCGCTTGACCCGAAACGGGTGCAGAAACTTCATCGGCGTGACGGTCAGCAGGGCCAGGCCGATGACCGTCAGCAAGGTCACCCAGGCGTCCGGCTGGATGATGTACACGCACAGGGCCACCACATTCCAGGCGGCGGGGAAGCCGACGAAATAGTTGTCCTTGCTTTTCATATTGACGTTGCAGAAGCAGAACAATGACGACACCAGGATCACCGACACGGTAAACAGGTGAGTAAAGTCCGGCAGATCGATGTAGCGGTAGATAAACAGGGCGGGGATGAACACGTAGGTGAGGTAGTCGATCACCAGGTCCAGCACCGAACCGTCGAAGCTGGGCAGCACCGTGCTGACATTGAGGCGGCGCGCCAGGGAACCGTCGACGCCGTCCACCACCAGTGCCAGGCCGAGCCACAGCAGGCAGGCCTTGGGCGAGTTTTCCAGCAGGGCCAGGGTGGCGAGGAAGGCCAGGACCACACCGGTGGCGGTAAAGCCGTGGGCGCCCCAGGCTTTGATTCTGGCTACATGCAGGGTCGATATCACGGGCGGTTCTCCAAAGGTGGAACGGGGCAGCCGACAACGTGACGCCGTCGGGTCTGGCCGGGGAATGCAGGTATCGACCGGGTAGGGGGGGATAAGGTTCACCGCCCGGCGTATCGCTTAGGGTAGCAAGCGTAGGACTTTTCGGCATCAGTCCTGGCGAAACACCAGGGCTTTCAGACCACTTTGCGCATCGATATCGGGAAATTCGGGCGGGTTTTCCAGACGCTGTACGAAGCGCAGACCCGGTGCCTCGCGTGTCACACCGTCGATCAGGAAATCTTCGCCGAGGGCCGGGTCGTTCATGCACGCCAGCACCGTGCCATGGGCGGCGAGCAAGTCCGGCAGGCGGCGCAGCACGCGTTGATAGTCCTTGGTCAGCAGGAAACTGCCCCTCTGGAACGACGGTGGGTCGATGATCACCAGGTCATAAGGGCCGCTGTTGATCACCTTGGCCCAGGATTTGAACAGATCGTGCCCAAGGAACGTGACCTTGCTCAGATCATGGCCGTTAAGCCGATGGTTATCGCGGCCGCGGCTCAGGGCGCCGCGCGCCATGTCCAGGTTCACCACCTGCTCGGCGCCACCTTCGATGGCCGCCACGGAAAAGCCGCAGGTGTAGGCAAACAGGTTGAGTACCCGCTGGCCCCTGGCCTGTTCGCGCACCCAGTTGCGCCCGTAGCGCATATCGAGAAACAGACCGGTGTTCTGTTTTTTACCCAGATCGATCAGGTAACGCAGGCCGCCCTCGGTAATGATCAGCTCATCGATCGCTTGCCCCACCAGCCATTCGGTGGTGCTTTGTGGCAGGTAGCGGTGCTGCAGGGCGACGGTGTGCGCACCCGCGTGTGCCCAGTCGATGTCCAGCAGCATGCTTTTCAATGCCTCCAGATCTGCCGGTTCCGGCGCTTTGAACAGCGCCACCAGCACCACGCCTTGCAACCAGTCCACGGTCAATTGCTCCAGGCCCGGCCAGCAACGGCCTCGGCCGTGGAACAGACGCCGGGTTTCACTGGGCGGATCAGCCAGTGCGGTGAGCAGATGGGTGTGCAGAGTAGCAAGTGCGTCAGGGGTCATCGTTGAGCATCAGGTCATTGAGCGGGCGGCATTTTAACCACAAGCAGGGGGTTGAGCGGTATGAACCGACGGGCACCTGTTTGAACCCAGGGGTTACAACGCGGCAATCAGGGCGGGCCCAAATGCGTCTTTCAGGAAGCTCGGTGCGATATACCGCTGGTAATGGGCCTCGGACAGCAGGAAAAACTCTCGGTCGATGGCATCGCGCAAGTCCGCCAGATGGCGCTCGCGAAACTCCGGCAGCAGCGCCAGGCCGTAGGCGTCCAGCCTGGAGATTACTCGTGCGCCACGCGCGATCAATTGATACGCCCAGCAATACGGCGACTGGTGCGGCATGAAACGGATCTGGCGGTCCTGCAACTGCTGGCGCAAGCGCTCGACGTCGAACACTTCGAGCTTGCTGGCCATCACCTGCACCAGCAACTGCTCCAGGCGTTGCCACACCGCCTGCTTTTCTTCGGCGGTGTAGCCGTTCCACTGGATCACTTCATGGTGATACCGCTTGCAGCCCCTGCAGACCAGGTCGCCGTATACGGTGGAGCACAGGCCGACGCAGGGGGTCTTGATGGTGTGATTGGGCATAAAAGATATCGGCAAGTAAACAACACGGCCCCCGAAGGGGCCGTCTCAATCAATCCCAGCTCAGCGCGCCGCCGGTCTGGTACTCGATCACGCGGGTTTCGA